>JBCDFB010000024.1:0-15583 GCA_039178655.1 Pseudomonadota bacterium
CCACAAGCCGTGTCAGGGGCTGAATGCCTGAGCCGAGGACGAGATTGCTGGCAGGGTTATGCACCGCGCAGACGCCAAGTTCGGCGGCACGGTCCAAGTCCTCATCGGTGAACCAGATGAAGTGTGCGAAGGAGGAGAGCGGCCCTGCGAGTCCCTTGTCGGCAAGGTATGCAACAAAACCCCCCGGCGCGCGCTGGTCGGCCATGGCCCACTGGGTTTTGGCCTCCAAAAGATGGGTGTGGTTGCCGATATTGTGGTCGGCGCAAAACGCCCCCGCCCGGTCAAGCAGCGCGTCCGTGCAGCGTTGGGGGCTATCCACACCCAACATGATGTTGACGCGCGGATGCTCACGCCACCGCGGCACAGCGTCCGACATCATCTCAAAGAAAGGGTCGGCATCCTGCGGGCTGCCGGGGATAGCCTCAAACACATCCTGGGGCATATCGCTTTCAGCGCGCGGGATGGTGTCGCGGAAGGCAAGGTCGGAAAACATGGGCGCGACGGCCGCGCGCACGCCCGCATCGGCATAGGCTTGGGCAACCGCGTCCACCGCCTCTCCCGTCAGGTGCGGCCGGTGGGAGAAGTGATCAAGGCAGGCCGTCGTGCCGGTCATGATCATTTCCAGCGCGCTGATCTTGGCTGAAAGATAGGCATCGCGCAGCGTGCGCTGGCCGGCGCCCAGGATGGCGTTCACCATAAAGAGGTCGAGCGGCAGGTCGTCCACCGTCCCCTTCAGCAGCGCGCCGTAGGAGTGGGTGTGGCAGTTGGCAAAGCCTGGCATGGCGACCATCGCGCCCGCATCCATAACCGTGGCCCCGGCTTCAACCGCGTACTGGCCGGACGGACCGGCGTAGGCGATGGTTTCGCCGTCCATGACGAGATCGCCGTTCTCAATCACCGTGCCCGCCTCATCCAGCGTCAGGATTGTTGCGCCCCTAAGGACTGTGACCTGGCTCATGGCAATCTCCTGGTGATCGTTCTGTCTTGTTCAGCCGGTCTGTCTGGAGGCGCGTTTTGTGCCATCCGAACGGCTTTTCCCCCTTCGGTTACTTAGTCGTTGCCGCTCTGTCAGGCCTTGTGTACGCTCAACATTGTCGCGCAACGACGCGGCCGCCCGCCATCGCGGGCCGTGAGAAGGACCCGGCGCCACGCCTGGCGATCGGGCAGATTTGCGCCGGAGGAAACTACAAGCATGCGCACCGTTTCATTGTTGACTGCCCTTGCCGTATCCACGGCTTTGACCGCTTCGCCCGCCCTTGCCGGGCCCGAGGTGGTTGAAGGCCCCGGCTTTATGCCCGAGTGTTTTGCACCGTGGGATCAAACCACCAAGTATTTCCAGTGGGATGCGAAGGAAGGGCCGTACAAGGTTGCCATCGTCAACGGCTTTGTTGGCAACATCTGGCGTATCCAGATGATTAAAACTGCAAAAGCATTTGCCGAACAAGAAGAAATCGCACCGCTGATTGACGACCTGAAGGTGGTTTCGGTGGGAACCGATGCGGCGGCGCAGATGGGAGCGATTGAGGACTTCATCAACCAAGGTTATGACGCGATCATCACCATCGCCAACAGCCCGACGGGGTTTGACCGGGTGATCCGTCTAGCCGACCGCAACGACGTGGTCTTCGTTCCATTCGATGGCCTGCTGGACACCGACAAGGTGATGCAGGTGAATAAGGACCAGTTCCAGATGGGGGTCATGTCCGCCAACTGGCTGCTGGAGCATGTGGGCAACTCGGGCAAGATCCTGGAAGTGCGTGGCGTGCCCGGCAACTCGGTGGACCGTGACCGCCACCTTGGTTTCCGCTCTATCATGGAGGCGGACGGCAATAACTTTGAGATCATTGAGGTTGTGGGCAACTGGGCACCAGGCGACAGCCAGAAGGTGACGGCGGACGCGCTTGCGGTCCACGGCAGCTTTGATGGCGTGTTCAGCCAAGGCGGCACCAACGGCACCGTACAGGCCATGATGGATGCCGGCCATCCCTTCGTGCCCATCGCCGGTGAGGCGGAGAACGGTTTCCGCAAGCAGATTGCCGAGCACTCGGACGAGGGTCTGATTGGCCTCTCCTACGGTCAATCGCCAGGTCTTGTGGCCATTTCCATGAAGGCTGCGCTTGAGGCACTGCAGGGCAATGTGATGCCGCAGCTCATCTCAGTTCCCATTCCGGTGGTGAACTACGAGGAAGTGGAAGACGGCGTGAACTACTGGTCGAACCTGCCGGACGACTTCTTCACTCCCAACGAGTTTCCGCCGTGCGGCGTGAACATCACCGCGCCGGAGATTATGGCCGAAACAGAATCGGACAATTGATGCGCTTGCGCCGGGGCGGTCACCACGCCGCCCCGGCACCCCACGACGTCTGGGTGAAAGCGCGCGCATGAGCGACGGCAACGGCACTGCGGCGGCTGACGACAGCACGCCATACCTTCAAATGCGCGGCATTTCGAAGAACTACGGCGGTGTGCAGGCGCTGAGTTCGGTGGACTTTGCAGCCCGCCGCGGCTCGATCCACGCCGTCCTGGGCGAAAACGGCGCCGGCAAGTCCACCCTCATCAAGATCGCATCGGGCGTTGTGGCGCCGAGTGAGGGAGAAATGCGTGTCGCCGGTGCGCCGGTTGCCTTCCGCACTCCGCTGGAGGCGAACGCTGCGGGCGTGGTGTGCATTTTTCAGGAGCTTTCGCTGCTGCCGGACCTGTCGGTGGCGGACAACATCTCCATCACCGCGCCGCCGCGCACGCGCCTTGGCCTCATCGACACAAGAGCCCAGCGCCGACGGGCGGAGGAGCTTCTTGCCCGTGTGGGTTGCGAGGACATTGATCCCCGCGAGCGGCTGAAGAACCTTCCTCTCTCGCGCCGGCAAATGGTTGAAATCGCCAAGGCGTTAGGCCGCAACCCACAGCTTTTAATTCTTGATGAGGCAACCTCTGCGCTGACTTCAGCAGATGTGGCGAAGGTTTACGACATTTTGCACACGCTGCGGCAGGAAGGGCTTTGCCTGTTATACATCTCGCACCGCATGCATGAGATTGAAGAGCTTGCCGATACGTTGAGTGTCTTTCGCAACGGTCGGCACATCAGCACCTTCGACAAGGGTGCCCACGGCGACGATCAGATTGTGGAAATGATGATCGGGCGGGACTGGTCCAACGTGTTTCCGCCAAAGCCCAAACGCAATGCGCAGCCGGCCCCGGCGCTGGACGTTGAGAATTTGTCGTGGCCGCCGACGCTCAGCTCCATCAGCCTCAGCGTGGGCGAGGGCGAGATTGTTGGGATTGGCGGGCTCGACGGGCAGGGCCAGCGGGAATTGTTGCTGGCGCTCTTCGGCGTCCTGCGCGGCGTGGGCGGCACCGTCAAAGTGGGGGGAGAGGAGAAGCGTATCGGTGCGCCGGCAACGGCAAAGTCGGCGCAGAACCGCATCGCGCTGATCCCGGAGGACCGCAAGACCGAGGGGCTGATGCTGCCCATGAGCGTCGCGGAGAACATCACCGTTGCCGCGCTCAACAAGGTTGCCAAGAACCTTGTGATCGACAAGTCGGCGGAGGCGAAGGCCATCGAAGAAATGGTCGCCCGAATGCAGATCAAGGCGGGCGATCTTGCCGCGCCCGTTGCGACGCTTTCCGGCGGCAACCAGCAGAAGGTGGTCATCGCCAAGTGGCTGCTGACCGGCGCGCGGATCATTCTGCTCAACGATCCCACCCGCGGCATCGACGTGGGGACCAAGCAGGAGATCTACCAACTCTTGCGCGACCTTGCGGCCGACGGCGCGGCGATCCTGTTTTACACCACAGACTATGATGAACTCATCGGGTGCTGCGACCGCGTGCTGATCCTTTACGGCGGCGAAATTGTGCGGACGCTGGAGGGCGAGGACATTACCGAGACAAATATTGTCGCCGCATCGCTGAACCTTGCCGGAGACGAGGCTGCGGCATGAAGACAGCGCGGCTTTTCCTTGGCCAGAACGCAGGCATACTCCTCGCCATCGCTCTCTTTTTAGCGCTTTACTCCATCTACGTGTCGCTCCACCCCAACTGGGGCATGAACGTTGTTCTGCAGAACGGCAACGAAACGCTCGCCCTCATCCTGGTGGGGATGGCGCAGACCATGGCGGTGCTGGTGGGCGGGCTCGACCTTTCCGTCGGCCCGCTCATGACGCTCACCAACTGTTTCGGCTCCATCGTCATGGCGGGGACCGGCGGGTCGATCCTGGCGGGGATTGTCGCATGCATGGCGCTCGGCACCGCCTGTGGGTTTTTGAACGGCTGCATCATTGTTTATGGGCGCATCCAACCCATCATCGCGACGCTCGCCACGGGGGCGATTTTTCTGGGGCTGGCGCTCCTCCTGCGGCCGACGCCGGGCGGCGCCATTGATGGGGACTTTGCCTGGGCCTTCACCAACGATCTCAACGAGCTTGGCTACACCTACGGCTGGTGGGAGGACTTGGGGCTGATCGGGCGCATTCCGCTCCAGCCGGTCTACCTGGCGCTGATCATCTTGCTGGTGTGGATCCCGTTCAAACGCTCGGTGACGGGCCGCGGGTGCTACGCCATCGGCTCCAATGCTCATGCGGCGTACATGTCGGGTGTGCGGATCGACCGGTCGAAGATCGCAGCCTTTACGCTTGCAGGGTTTTTTGCCGGCTGCGCCGGGATCTACCTCACCATGCAGATGGGGTCAGGCAACGCGGACGCGCCCCAGGCGGCGGAGTATACGCTGCGCTCCATTGCGGCCGTGGTGATTGGCGGGACCTCGCTCTACGGCGGCACGGGCGGCGTGATCGGCACCATCTTCGGCGCGCTTGTGTTGCGGTCCATCTCCTTCATTTTTCGGGTGGTGCCTGAGGATTCCACCGTCGGCTTCGTAGCAAGCCCGCTGCTTCAGCCGTTTTTCGAGGGGCTTATCCTGCTCCTCGCCGTCAGCCTTGGGGCGGCGCGCACATTCCGCGCGAAGAACCGTCTGACGCTCTTTTCCTGATGGAGACCGGATGAGCTTTCGCATCGATACGCCGATCCTCATCGGCCTGGTCTTCATCTCGCTGATCCTGGCGGCGGGCACCAGCTACACCCTCGCCACCCAGGGGACGGCGACGTTCGTCTCGCCCACTTACCTGCTGCAGCAGCTCCATTTCGGGGCGTTTCTGGGGATGACGGCGGCGGGCATGATGCTCGTCATCCTGCTGGGCCATATCGACCTTTCCGTGCCGTGGACGCTGACGGCGAGCGCCATGGTGGCCTCCGCCATTGGCGGGTTCGCCGGCGACATGACGGGGCTGATGGTGGGCCTCACGGTGGGGCTGGTGAACGGGATCGGTGTGGCCTTCCTGCGCGTGCCGTCCATGATCTTCACGCTGGGCATGAACACCGTGCTTTTGGGGCTGATGGTGATGCTCACCGGGGGACACGCCCCGCAATCGGCCGCCACCGACCTGATGCTGTTCCTGGGTCGGGACAGGACGCTCGGCGTGCCCCACTCGGTGATCGTTTGGCTGATCATCTCGGCAGCCATCATCTTCATGCTGACGCGCACGGCGGTGGGGCGGTACATGTACGCCATCGGCAACCGCGAGGCGGCTGCATACCTTTCCGGCGTGCGCACGCGGCTCGTTATCGTGGGCGCGTTCATGATGTGCTCTGCCTGTGCGGCCATCGCCGGCATTTCGCTGGCGGGCTATTCGGCACGGGCATTCCAGGCGATGGGCGACCCATACCTTTTGCCCTCCATCGCCGCCGTTGTGCTGGGTGGCACCAACATCTTGGGCGGCCAGGGAAAATACTCAGGCACTGTGGTGGGTGTGATCTTGATTGTTCTGCTGCAGAGCATGCTTTCCATCATGCAGATGGAGGAGGCTTATCGGCAGGTGATCTACGGCGCCGTTATCATCTTGATGCTGCTGATCTATAGCCGCGGCAGGGGACGGGCGGCCGAGGCCTAAACCGCGCCGTCCAGTTGTTGAAACCTTGTCAGGAGGTTCGTCTGGGCCTCTTCGGTGGGCCAGGGCGTCAGAAAGCGGGCGCACAGATCGTCCGCATCAGGGGGCGGCGGGCCGAAGAGGGTCTGCGCCTCTTCCGGCGAGAAGCCGGCGAGCCTGTTGGCCTCCAGATGTGCCGCCGCACGGTCGGCCCGTTTGATGAGGGATTTGCGCGCGGGCCCTTCGAACGGGATGGCGAAGCGCTGGTGGATGGCGTTCTCCAGGCGCAGTTCGAAGGTTTTGTAGGTGTCACCGATGGCGGCTTTGAACGGGGAGATGAGGTCGCCCACCACGTATTCCGGTGCATCGTGGAGGAGCGCGGCGAGGCGGTCGCGCGCGGTGGCGGCCGGGCTCATGGCCGAGAAGATGTGCTCAACCAGGAGCGAGTGCTGGGCCACCGAAAAAGGGTGTTTGCCGAGGGTTTGACCGTTCCACCGTGCCACCCGTGCCAGGCCGTGGGCAATGTCTTCGATCTCAATGTCGAGGGGCGCCGGATCGAGCAGGTTGAGCCGCCGTCCGGACAGCATGCGCTGCCACGCCCGCGCAGGCGCGCGCTTCTGCGCCCACGCCCCCGGACGTTGCGGCGCATCCGCCAGGGTCAGCTCTCAACGGGTGCGGCGAAGGAGAACGGCGCGCCCTCCGGCACGAAGAGGCGCACGGGAACGTCGCCGGCTTCGGCCGTCCCGTCCACACGGTCCACCCGCACGATGGCGAGCCCGTCGCCGCCCAAGACGGTGCCGAGGGTGCCCACCGGCTTGCCGCGCGCGGTGAGCGGCGTTCCGCTTTCCGGCAGCGGGCCGTCGCTGCGCACGATCACGGTGCGCCGCCGCGCAGTCCCCCGGTGTTTCATCCGGGAGACCACCTCCTGGCCGACAAAACAGCCTTTGGAGAAATCCACCCCGCCGGTGAGGTCCATGTTGGCATCGTGGGGGAAGGTGTCGCCGAGGGCAAAGTCCACCCCAGCGTCCGGAACGCCGGCGTCGATACGCGCCTTGGTGTACGCGTCAAGAACCTCGCCATCCTCCTCGCCCGTACCGATGGTTCGGCTGCCAAGGGTTTGATGGCGCGGGTCAGCTGCACCGCCGCCGGCGCCCACCAGGACCGCCTCATCGGTGGGCGTAATGTCCACCTTTGCGCGCAACTTGTACATGGTGAGCCTGCGGGTGAGGTCAGGCTTGGCGGCCTCGGGCACGTCCAGCGCGAAGGTGCCGTCGCCTGCGCCATGAACCATAACGTCGGACACGATTTTGCCTTGGGGCGTGAGGAGCGCAGCATAGATGAGCGCGCTCTCCTCCATTTTCTCCACAGCGGCGCTGAGGAGACCCTCCAAAAAGTGCTCCGCCTCCGGACCGGAGACGCGGATGACGCTGCGCCCCGGAAGACGTGAAAATCGCGGCTTGGACATGACTACTCAACCTCCCCGGCGCTGAAGTAGCGCAGCCTTCCGTCCGGTGCGATGCCCACCCGGAAGAAGGTGTAGCGCCCCTGCCTTTCCACCTCCTCAACGTCGATGGAGGTGAGGATGCGATAAACCTCAACCATCTGCGCCGGCGTGAGTGTCGCAAGGGGCACTTCGGCGAAGTACGGCCACACGTATGTGCGCGTGGACCCTTCGCCGACGGCAACGTACCCCCCCTCAAGAAGTTCAATGAGGATGGCAAGGATTTCCTGGCCTTCCGCGTCGCCGGATTGGCGGCGAAGATGATCCACCGCGTCGTCAACTTCGCCGAAGGGTGCGACGATCGGGGCCACACGCTGTGCTGCGAAGAGGGGGCGGAGTGCTTCGATATCGCCGGTTTTCGCCGATTGGATGAGTGCGGCGCGCGCTGCGGCCACAGGGCCGGGCAAATCCGCCGCATGGTAGCGGATGTCGGCCGTCGTCGCGCGGGGCGGTGGCACGTCGATTGCCTCCTCTAGCCCCATGTCACCTTCATGCGGTTCCAGTTCTTCCAGCCCGGCGGGCCCGTTTTCTGGCAAGGGTGCGCCGAGCGGAATGCCGCCATCCAATGCGCGGGAGGGTTGGCCGGCTTGGGGAAGGTCAGGTTCGGGCGTGTATCCACGGGCAGTGTCGGCAACGAACATAAGCATCAGCGCTGCGCCCAATATGAGCACCCAGACCATCATTAACTGGCACATTCCCGCCTGGTCAGGCAGGCTGGGCTGTCGTGGCGGCCAGGGTTCCGCCCCGTCGCCGGCAGCGCCGACCGCGCTGTGAGGATTTGTCGGTCCGCTCGCAGACCGTTTGCCGCGTGAGGATGGACCGAGCATTGTGACCCCCCTTGCGTTCATCGCACTTGGCATGCTGGGCGGCATCTTCGTGACGGCACCGCTCGGGCCGGTCAACGTTCTCATCATACAGCGGGCGCTGCGATACGGCTTCGTCTCAGGTGTTGCGGCCGGAACGGGCGCTGCCCTTGCCGATGTGATCTTTGCCAGCATCGCTGCGTTCAGCGTCTCCGCCGTCACCGCCTTCGTCAAGGGTCACGCCGCTGCGATCCAGCTTCTGGGCGGCTTGCTGGTGGGTTTCATCGGCGCACGGATTTTGTGGCGCCAGCCGGGTTTCGGCAGACCGCTGCCGGATGAAGTGCGTCACCGCTCCGCGGCTGAAATGGCGCTCGGCACCTTTTTGCTCACCGTCACCAACCCGGCCACGGTGTTCGGCTTCATCGCCTACTTCGGCGCGCTGGGGAGTTGGGCGCCTGAAAAGGGCGACTATGTGGGCATCGCGCAGCTCATCCTGGGCGTCGCCCTGGGCACGCTCGGGTGGTGGTGCGGGCTCGCCGCGCTGGTGACGCGCCTGCGGGTGAGTTTGACGGAGGACCGGGTCGCAAAGTTCAACGTGGTTGCCGGGGCATTGCTCCTGGGCTTTGGCGCGCTCATTTTAGGGCGGCTCTCGGTCACGTATTTCGGAGTGATTTGAGCCCCATGTGCGGCCGCTACCAACTTGTCCTGCCGCTGGAGGCGCTGCAGGACCTGTTTGACTTTGAGAACGCGGCGGAGCCGTTTCCGCCGCGCTACAACATTGCGCCCACACAGCCCATCCACGTGGTGCACCACGGCCCGCGCGGGCGCAGCCTGACGCTGATGCGTTGGGGGTTCCTGCCGGCTTGGGTGAAGGACACGAAGGCTTTTCCGCTCATTATCAACGCTCGTTCCGAGACCGCTGTGGAGAAGCCTGCCTTCCGCAATGCCATCCGCCGCCGGCGCGCGCTGATCCCGGCCACAGGGTTTTACGAATGGCGGATGGAGAACGGGCGCAAACAGCCGTTTTATTTTGAGCCAGCCGCAACCATCGCCTTTGCAGGTATTTATGAAACATGGTCAGGCCCGGACGGTGAGGAATTGGACACCGCGGCAATCCTGACCGCACAGTCCACCGGCGTGCCGGCCGAGTATCATGACAGGATGCCGCTCACGGTGGCGCCCGAGAATTATGCCGCCTGGCTCGACCCCATGGCCGATGATGGCGCGGCAGCCCTTGCGCTCACGGGACGCGAGAGCTTTAGCGCGCGCCCGGTTTCCATGAAACTCTCCAACGCGCGCAACGAGGGTGCCGGGCTGATGACGCCTGAGCCCGAAGCGCCGCCGAAGAAGCCCACGCGCAGGCAAGAAAGCGACGCGCCGCGGTTGCTTTGAGCGCGTGGGCACGCCGGCTATGAGGGCGTGGCAAGGGTTTGGAGGTGCATGATCTTGTTGCTCGATTGATCCCAATCGAGCGGAACATGCACTAACGCGGAAGGAGGATGCGGCCGGGGTTCATGAGGCCCTCCGGGTCGAATGCGGCCTTGACGGCGTACATAAGTTCGAGCTCCACCGGGTCGCGCACGGTGGGGACGAGCTTTGCCTTCAGGCGCCCCACGCCGTGCTCGGCCGCGATACTGCCGCCGTGGGCAAGGGCGATGCCGTGGACAGCGTCATTCATGGTGTCCCATCCGGCCAGGTAGGCGTCCTTGTCCGCATTGACGGGCTGGTTGACGTTAAAGTGGATGTTGCCGTCGCCCAGGTGGCCGAAGGGGACGGGCCGGCACCCCGGCACCAGCGAAAGTACCTTTGCCGTTGCTTCCTCGATGAACGCTGGGACGGCGTGAACGGGCACGGAAACGTCGTGCTTGATGGAGCCGCCTTCGTGGGACTGGACCTCTGACAGTTGCTCGCGCAGGCGCCAAAAGTCGGCAGCTTCGGAAAGGGACTGGGACACCAGCGCGTCCGTGACCACGCCGTCCTCGTACGCCTTCATGAGGATCGCCTCCAGCGGCTCGCGCATGGGCCGCTCCGGCGAAAAGGTGCTTGCCTCGATAAGGACGACCCACGCAGGTGTCGTCTCAAACGGATCTCGCACGCCCTGGCCGTGCCGCACCACGAATTCCACGCCGATGCGCGGCACAAGTTCGAACGCGGTAATCGCCTCGCCGATGGCCGCCTGCACATTGCCCATGAGGGTAAGCGCGGCGGACGGGTCAGCGACGCCCACGAGCGCGACGTCCCGCGCGGTGGGACGTGGGCGCAGCTTGAGGACGGCACGGGTGAGGATGCCGAGCGTGCCCTCCGCGCCGATGAAAAGCTGCTTGAGATCGTAGCCTGTGTTGTCCTTGCGCAGGGCGCGCAGGCCGTTCCAGATCCGCCCGTCAGGCAGCACTGCCTCCAGCCCCAACACCTGCTCGCGCATATTGCCATAGGCAAGGACGCCCGTGCCGCCTGCGTTGGTGGAGATGAGCCCGCCAATGCGCGCAGAGCCTTCTGACGCGAGGGAGACCGGGAAAAGGCGGCCGACATTTTCCGCAGCGCGTTGCACGTCCGCCAAAATGGCGCCTGCGCCGACCAGCATGGTGTTGCCCTTTGCGTCCACGTTCTCGATGTCGGTCAGGCGGTCTGTGGAGAGGAGCAGTTCAGTCCCGTTCTCCACCGGCATTTGCCCGCCCACCAAGCCCGTGTTGCCGCCCTGGGGCACCACCGCAACGTTGTGCGCCCGCGCCATGCGCACGGCGGTTGCCACCCCTTGCGTGTCCCGCGGGCGGACGACGAAGGGGGTGACGCCTTGGTAGAGATGCCGCCACTCGGTGAGATATGGGGCTTTGTCTTCGCCGCTCACGATGGCGTCTTCGCCGAGCGTTTCCACGATTGCCGCCCTGAGCGCCTGAAAACGGGAGCGATGTTGCACGTCCTCGGCCGGTGTTGGTGCAGGCACTGCTGCCGACATAGGCGTCTCCTCTAAGTCTTGCGGGGGCGCGAGGGGGTGGCTATGACCATCGGCTCAGCGTAGCGCGCACCGGCGTGCCGACCCAAAAGGTTTTCTCTTCATGACGAGCGGCTCCGGCATTCTCGCGGGCAAACGCGGACTGATCTTCGGCGTCGCAAACAACCGATCCATCGCTTGGGGGATTGCCAAAGCGGCTTTCGATCATGGTGCGGAACTCGCTTTCACCTACCAGGGCGAGCCGCTGCGCAAACGGGTCGAGCCCCTTGCCCAGTCCCTGGATGCGATGGTGGTGGGCCACTGCGATGTCACCGACCCCGCCACCATGGATGCAGTGTTTTCCACGGTGAAGGAGAAGTGGGGCGGGCTTGATTTTCTCGTCCACGCCATCGCGTTTTCCGACAAGAACGAATTGACCGGCCGCTTCATTGAGACGTCGCAGGAGAACTTCCAGTCCTCCCTCGCCATTTCCTGTTACTCGCTGGTGGACATTGCCCGCCGGGCGGAACCGTTGATGAACGAGGGCGGCTCGATGCTGACCCTCACCTACTACGGTGCGGAAAAGGTGATGCCCCACTACAACGTGATGGGTGTGGCCAAAGCGGCGCTGGAGGCCACGGTGCGTTATCTCGCGGTGGACCTTGGGCCGTCGGGCATCCGCATCAACGCGTTATCGGCCGGTCCCATCAAAACGCTCGCCGCATCCGGCATCGGCGACTTTCGCTACATTTTGAAGTGGAACGAGTACAACGCCCCACTGCGCCGCGGGGTGACCATTGACGAGGTCGGCGGTGCGGCTGCCTATCTTTTGTCGCCGCTCTCAGCCGCCGTGACCGGCGAGGTCCACCACGTGGACAGCGGTTATCATGTGGTGGGCATGAAGGCGGTTGACGCGCCCGACATCACCAAAGCCGGCGCCGATTGACCGCTTACCCATGCTTGCCCCCGGCGTCCGCCTCATTCACGTGCGCCACGGCGAAACGGATTGGAACCGCGAAGGCCGGCTCCAGGGCCAGCGCGATATCCCTCTCAACGACACAGGGCGCGGCCAAGCAAAGCGCAACGGTGAGGCGCTGCGCGAATTGTTGGCGGCGGAGGGGGTCTCTCCCAGCACTCTGGACTACGTCTCCTCTCCGCTATCGCGCTCGTTTGAGACCATGGGCATCGTGCGCGCCGCGCTGGCGTTGCCTGAGCCTTGGCGGACGGACGAGCGCCTGAAGGAAGTCTCGTTCGGCGACTGGTCGGGCTACACCTACGAGGAGCTGCGACAAGGCGATCAAGCGAGCCTCGTGCGCAAGCGTAAGACCGACAAATGGAGCTTTCGGCCCCCAGCCGGTGAGACCTATGGCGACCTTGCCGACCGGATCGGCGAGTGGCTGGAGGAAGTGACCCGCGACACCGTTGCAGTGACCCATGGCGGGGTGTTTCGCGTGCTCCACGGCCATTTGTGCGGCACGCCTTGGCATGAGGTGCCAAGCCTGCCGGCGCCGCAGGACGAGTTTTTCGTCTTTTGCGACGGCCGCGTGACGAGATACTGACACCATGAGCCACAACACATTCGGCCATTTGTTCCGGCTGACCACCTTCGGCGAAAGCCACGGCGCGATGATTGGCGGCATCATTGACGGCTGTCCGCCGGGCGTTCTCCTTTCGCCAGATGCGATCCAAGCGGCGATGGACCGTCGGCGGCCCGGCCAGTCTCGCCACACCACGCAGCGGCGCGAGCCGGATGCGGTGCGCCTCGTCTCGGGCGTGTTGGAGACGGACCACGGCTTGAAAACCACCGGAACGCCCATCGGCCTCGTGATCGAGAATGTGGACCAGCGGTCGAAGGATTATTCCAAGATTGCCGAGCAGTACCGGCCCGGCCACGCAGATTTTACCTATGATGCCAAGTATGGCCTGCGGGATTATCGCGGCGGCGGCCGCTCCTCTGCCCGGGAGACGGCCGTGCGGGTTGCCGCAGGGGCGGTGGCGCAGGCGGTTCTGTCCGGCGTGTCGATCCGCGGCGCGCTGGTGGAGATGGGGGGCGACAGGGCCGACGCGCGCGACTGGGACGCGGTTAACGGAAACCCGTTCTTTGCGCCCGACACGGAAGCGGCGGCGCGCTGGGCAGACCGGCTCGACAAGGCGCGCAAGGATGGATCCTCGCTGGGCGCGATTGTGGAGGTCGAGGCGCGGGGCGTTCCGGCGGGCTGGGGTGCGCCCATCTACGGCAAGCTCGACCAGGACCTGGCCGCGGCGATGATGTCCATCAACGCGGTGAAGGGCGTTGAGATCGGTGAAGGTTTTGAGGCCGCGCGCCTCTCCGGCGAGGACAACGCCGACGAAATGCGCATGGGGCCTGACGGGCCGGAGTTTTTGTCCAACAAATCGGGGGGCGTGCTGGGCGGCATTTCAACGGGCGCGCCTGTGGTGGTGCGGTTTGCCGTTAAACCCACATCGTCCATCCGCACGGCGCGGCGCTCGGTGAGCCGATCCGGCGAGGAGGTGGACGTTTCGACCACCGGCCGACACGACCCGTGCGTGGGCATCCGTGCGGTCCCCGTGGGTGAGGCCATGATGGCGCTTGTTCTGGCCGACCACTTCCTGCGCCACAGGGGGCAGGTGGGTTAGCCGGGCTCTAATGCCTGAAATGGCGCATGCCGGTGAGGACCATGGCAATGCCGGCGGCGTCAGCGGCGGCGATGACGGCATCGTCGCGCATGGAGCCGCCAGGCTGGATGACGGCGGTTGCGCCGGCTTTGATGATCTCCTCCAACCCGTCAGGAAATGGGAAGAACGCGTCCGAGGCTGCCGCGGCGCCCGCGGTGCGGCTCGCGCTCTCGCCGGTTTCACGCGCGGCATCGGCGGCTTTCCAGGCTGCGATCCGCGCTGCATCCACGCGGCTCATCTGGCCCGCGCCGACCCCCACCGTCGCGCCGCCCTTGGCAAACACAATGGCGTTGGATTTCACGTGTTTCACGGCGCGCCAGGCGAAGCGGAGGTCGGCCCACTCCTTCTCGGTCGGTGCCCGTTTTGTGGCCACCTTCGCGTCGCCCAGCACGCCATCGTCAGCGCTTTGGACCAGCAGACCGCCTGTTATGGACCGGACCATGTCGGTCGCTGGGCTGATACTGCCGGTGAGGAGCACACGCACGTTGGGCTTCTGTGACAGGACGGAGAGGGCGTTCGCTTCGGCGCCGGGCGCAATGATGACCTCGGTGAACACTTTGAGGATGGCCTCTGCGCAGGGCGTATCGAGCGGGCGTGTAAGGGCGACGACGCCGCCGAAGGCTGAGACAGGATCGCAGCGGCGCGCCTTCTCGTAGGCCTCCGCAAGGGTTTCGCCGACCGCGATGCCGCACGGGTTCGCGTGCTTGACGATGACGCATGCCGGTTCGCCTGCAAAGTCCACGGACGCCGTGAGGGCGGCGTCTGCGTCGGCGATGTTGTTGTAGGAAAGGGGCTTTCCCTGCGCGATCTCGGCCTTGGCGAGGCCTTTCCCCGTGGCGTAGAGCCCGGCGCTTTGGTGCGGGTTTTCGCCGTACCGCAGTTTGGAGACGCGTTTGCCGCCGAATGCGCGCCACACCGTGTGGTCCACGCCCATCTCGCCGTCTGCACCGGTTTGATCTGCGAGCCATGCCGCGACGGTGGCGTCATACGCGGCAAGACGCGCGAAGGCCTTTGCCGACAGGCGTCGTCGGAACACGGTGGATGTGGTGCCGTGTCCCGCCTCCAACGCCGCCGCGACGGCCTCGTAGTTGTCCGGATCGACAATGACGGCGACGTGGGCAAAGTTCTTGGCCGACGCGCGGATCATGGTGGGGCCGCCCACGTCGATGGTCTCCACCATCTCGGCCGGCGGTTTGCCTGCGTCGAGCGCGGCCTCGAAGGGGTAAAGGTTGCACACCACGAGGCCGATGGGCGCGATCCCGGCGTCGGCGATGCTTCTGACATGCTCCTTGTCGCCAAGGTCGGCCAGAAGCCCGCCGTGGATCGCTGGATGGAGCGTTTTGACCCGCCCGCCCAGCATCTCGGGAAAGCCAGTGACGGTTGCCACCTCGGTCACAGCAAGGCCGGCCTCGGACAGCGTGCGGGCGGTTCCGCCGGTGCTTAAAAGCTCTATGCCGAGGGCTGAAAGGCGTTGGGCGAAGGGGACGAGGCCAGTCTTGTCGGAAACGGACAGGAGGGCACGGCGGACGGGCGCCGGTTCAGTCATCGGTTACGGCCTCTTTTGAGATTTGAGCGCCCGCCTCCAGCGGTGCGCCGTGGCGGGCGATGTGCCAACTCACGCGATCATCCGTCAATGAGTTGCCGGCGATCACGATCTGGACGGTGCGGCGGACGGCACCATCGGCCGCCAAAACAATACTCTCCTCCAGCGCCAGGGGCGGCCCCTCCGCGAGGGTGAACAGCCAGATGGCACCGTCGG
>JBCDFB010000025.1:0-15312 GCA_039178655.1 Pseudomonadota bacterium
CCGTGGCAGATGCGGCAGCGGCCGCTGGCACGAGGACGGTGGTGGTCATCGCCCCTCCCGTGGGGCCTGGAGCGGACGCCATTGCTACGGCAAAACCTCTGCTTGAAAACCTTGGCCTTGAGGTTGTGCTGGTGCGCCGCACCGAGGACACGGCCGCCTGGCCCCATGCGGACAAGGGCTTCTTTAAGATGAAGAAAGCAATCCCCAAGCTCATGCCTTGACGCCTGCGAAGGAGAGTGCACAGGAGGGGTATGGCGTTGCGTACCCGTGTTCCTGTTGTTCTCCTTTGCCTGCTTGTCGCCGGGTGCGGCATGCCGCGCATCAGTATCCCGTTCTTTGGTGACGAGAAGCCGTCAGCAACCGTCCCCAAAGTGCCGCGGGAGCGCTCGGTCGATCCGGCACGCGCCATCGCCCTCATCAACGAGCACCGCTCCAAGCGCGGACGCCCGCCCCTCAAACACGATCCGAAGCTTTCCCGGATCGCGCGTGAAACCGCGCAGGAGCTTGCCCGCCGCAACCAGCTTCGCACCGAAATGCACACCAAAGACGGGCTGGCCCGCAGGCTCGACGCCGCCCAGTACGGTGCCGGCCGCGCTGCGGAAAACCTCGGCGCGGGCTATCCAACGCTGGTCATGGCGGTGGATGGCTGGAAGAAATCGCGGGGCCATAACCGCAACCTGCTGAACGGGGACATGACCCACGCAGGCATCGGCCTCGCCCTCACCCAGCAGGGACCTTACCAGTCCTTCTGGGTGCTCCTCCTCGCCAAGCCGGACCAGCCGGCGTGACATCTCCTCCGCTTTGGGACTTGCCTGCGCTTGCCGTGGCACCGTCCATTCTCGCCGGGGACTTTGCCGCATTTGGCGATGAGGCCGAGAGCGTGGAGGCTGCCGGGGCCGACCTCCTGCACGTGGACGCAATGGACGGCCACTTCGTGCGCAATCTCACCTTCGGGCCGCAGACTGTGCGCGCCATCCGCGCCCGCACGCGCCTGCCCCTTGATGTGCATCTCATGATCGCGCCGCCTGAACCCTTCATTGAAGAGTTCGCAGACGCAGGCGCGGACGGCATCACCATCCACGCAGAAGCAACTCCGCACCTTGACCGTGCCCTCACCATGATTGCCGAGCGCGGGGTGAGGCCGGGGGTCGCCATCGCCCCCGCAACCCCGCCTGACGCGCTGAGCTTTGTGCTCCACCGCGTCGCGCTCATCTGCGTCATGACCGTAAATCCCGGCTTCGGCGGCCAGGCCTTCCTGCCCAATGCGGAAGATAAGATCGCGGCCGTGCGCCATCTTGTGGGCGACAGGCCCATCCGCGTGGAGGCCGATGGCGGCATCACCGCGCATACCGCTCCAGGCGCCAAAGCTGCCGGCGCCAACGTGATTGTATCGGGCTCGGCGGTCTTTAAAGCAAACGACCGGGCCGCCGCAATCGCTGCGCTGCGCGCTGCCTAATCACCGTCCGGCTCCTTGCGGGCGCCTCCATCAACGGCGTTCAGCGCATCTTCCAGGCGCATGCTCGCTGATCCGCGCTTGACTGCCTTCTGCTGGGTCTTGTGGGGCGCCCAGCCGGACAGGAAGGCGAACGAAAACGATGCCCGCAAGCGCCCATCAGGATCGCTGAAGCGCGTCCGGTAAACCTCCTCGGCTACCCGAAACAGCTCCTTTGGTGCCGCTGTGCGCTGGCGCAGGACACCCCTTTCGCCCATCCCACCCAGATCGTCGAGCAGCGCGGACAGCGCGCTGTAGCGCACCGTCAGGCCCATCTCGTCGGAAACCGGCAGAGCGAAGCCCGCACGGGCAAGTGCGTCGCCCCAGCGCCTCACGTCGGAAAAAGGCGCAACACGCATCCCCGCTCCGCCTGTGAGCTCAGTTTCAGCTTCAAAGAGCGCATCGCGAAGCTCCCAAAGGGTCCCCGCGGCCGCAGCGACCCCCAGAAACAGCCCATCCGGCTGCAACGTGCCGCGAATTTCGCCGAGCCGCGCCACAGGATCGTTCGCGGTGTGAAGCCCGCCGAGCGCAACCGCCAGATCGAACTGCCTGGAAAACGGCAGAGCTGTCCCTGCCAACACATCGGCATCATCGCCGGCAAAGGGGCTCACTGTGGTGATCCGCGCCGCACACCCATCGAGTGCAGCGCGTATCTGCGGCGAAAGCCTGCCGCACAGCAGACCGTGTTGGAACTCACGGCTTACTAAGCCCAAACGCGCTGCAATCTCCTCGGCGGCGAAGACGTGCAGAAAGTCAGCGCGCAGCGGGCCGTCGCGCCGGGGCAACATGCGGTCACGGAAAGGGCCTGGCATCATTGGACGGTGCGCTGTTGCTGCATTATGCTATTCAAAGTTGAAATCTCGACTGACGTAACGAAAGGCCTATGAATGGCGCTCCCGCGTCCAGCATCCGCGCTCGCCGCCGCGGCGTTCGCCGGCAACACGGTGGCTGCTGCCGCGCGGTGGACGTTGGACGCCCTTGTGCCGCCCCTTTGCGTCACCTGCCGCCGCCCCCTTGCGGAGCCGCGCACCCTCTGCCCGTCCTGCTGGCGGGAGCTTTCCATCATCACGCCCCCCCTTTGCGAGGTCATGGGCACGCCTTTGCCGTTCGACGCTGGGCCCGGCGCTCGCTCGGCCGAACTGCGATGGAACCACCCGCTGTACGAAAAAGCGCGCGCCGCCGTGGTGTTCAACGACATGAGCCGCCGGCTCGTCCACCACCTCAAATACCATGATGTGCCCGGCGTCGCTCAACTGATGGCAACACTCATGGCACCCCGCGCGCGGGACATCACTGCCGATGCCGACGTGCTCGTCCCCGTGCCCCTGCACCGCAGCCGGCTTCTGTCCAGGCGCTATAACCAGGCTGCGCTGATTGCCGACGCGCTCGCCCCGCTTGTGGGCCTCACGGTCAACAAGTCTGCGGTTCGTCGCATCCGCAAAACACCCCATCAGGTGGGGCTGACGCGCGAGGCGAGGGCCGACAACCTTCACAACGCCTTCAGCGTCGCCGATCGGGCAGCCATCGCCGGCAAGACCGTGGTTTTGGTTGACGACGTTCTGACCACTGGCGCGACGGCCGATGCGCTCGCCTGGACCCTTCGGACGGCAGGCGCCCGCGCTGTCAGGATTGCAGTCTTTGCAAGGGTTGCCGGCGGCGACCCTCAGTTTCTCTAACGCCACAACTTCTTGGTGCCGTGGCCTCCGCAGGCGGGTGCGCCGCACCGTTGTCAGGCGCGCCGCATCGCCCATATGACGCGTGATCGTGAGGGCTTACGCGCATGGCGAACGTTGAAATCTACACCCGGAACCTGTGCTGGTTCTGTGACCGTGCACGCAAACTCCTCAACGCCCGCGGCATCCCCTTCCGCGAGTACAACGCCTCGCACGAGCCGGACAGGCGCGCCGAGATGATTGAACGCAGCGGCCGCAAAACCTTCCCGCAAGTGTTTATCGACGGCAGACACATCGGCGGATCGGACGATCTTGTTGCGTTCGATCGGTCGGGTGAGCTTGAGCGGACGCTGGCCAAAGCCTCGTGAGCGTGCGTGTTGCTGCGGTGCAGATGCGCTCCACCGCAGACCCATCGCAAAACGCGGCGGTCGCAGCCGAACGCGTAGCCGAGGCCGCTGAGCGCGGCGCCACGTACATCCAAACACCTGAGGTCACCAACCTCGTCCAAATGCGCCGGCCCCTTGCCGCCCCGCTGGTTCAGCATCCCGACGCGGACGAAACCCTTTCAGCGCTGCGCGAGGTTGCAGCGAAAAATCGGGTGACCGTGCATATCGGCTCGTTGGTGGTGCGCGAGGGCGAGCATTGGCGCAACCGCGCGCACATCATCGGTCCAACCGGCGATGTCGTCGCCACCTACGATAAGATTCACATGTTCGATGTGGATCTGCCATCCGGCGAGCGCTTTCGGGAGAGCAACACCTACACACCCGGCAAGGACACGGTGATCTGTCATGTCGGAGACCTCGCAATCGGCGTCAGCATCTGCTTCGACCTCCGGTTCCCTGCCCTTTATGCCGCGCTGTCTGCGGCCGGCGCCAACGTTCTGACCGCCCCTTCCGCCTTCGCCAAAACCACCGGGGCGGCGCACTGGCACGCGCTCCTTCGGGCCCGGGCCATCGAAAACGGCGCCTTCTTGATCGCCGCCGCGCAGGAGGGGACGCACGAGGACGGTCGCACCACGTACGGCCATTCCATCATCATCGACCCATGGGGCCGCGTCCTCGCAGAAGCCGACGAGACACCCGGCGTCATCGTCGCCGACATTGACCCGGCAGACGCGCAAACCGTCCGCGCGCAAATCCCCGTTTTGACCGCCCGTCGGGACATCGCGCCGCCGCAGCGCGCCCACGCGAAGATCGTCGCGCAAGAAGAACCAACCCTATGATTTGTTATGCTTTGAAGTGTGGACGCGACCATGCGTTCGACGGCTGGTTCCGCTCCTCCGCCGATTTCGAGCGTCAGCAGGACGCTGGGATGCTGTCCTGTCCTGTCTGCGGCACCCACGACGTGTCACGCGCACTGATGGCCCCGGCCGTGCGCACCTCACCGGCAGCCGTACCGGCGCAGGTGGCTGAGCCGGTCAGCGACAATGCCCCGGAGCAGCCCTCAGCCGAAACCGCGCCGGCCACCCCCGCGCCGACGGTCCCCACCCACGCGGCGCTCTCCAACCAGCAAAAGCAGAAATTCTTTGAAGCCGTGCGTGCCCTGCGCAAGGCCATCGTTCAGCAGAGCGACAACGTCGGGCGCAGCTTCCCGGAAGAGGCGCGCCGCATTCACTACGGCGAAAGCGAAGCGCGCGGGATCTACGGTCAGGCAAGCGAGGACGAGGCCAAAGCGCTGGTCGAGGAAGGGATTGAGGTTTTGCCGATCCCGATCCTCCCCGAAGACCGAAACTGAAGACCGCAATGAGTGAGGGTATCCCCCCTCACTCAGCAGCAGGGCACGGCGCCTCGTCCTGCAGCGACAGCTCGGTAAGGCGGCCCTTCAGCACGAAGGCCCCATAGTCGAACGACACATTGTAGGCGACGCCGTTGTCCAACATGGAGAAGGTGAGCTCATAGTCGGGCATGCGCTCGCCTTCTGCCGAGCCCGCCTCGAAATAGCTGATGGTGAGCCGCCAGGCCGTCCGGCTCATGACATTGTCGATTTGGGAGAGGACGGCAATTTCCTGCTCGCTCGCGCCCGGCAGGCCGGTCTGCGCAGGACCCAGGATAGTGGCGGTCTCGTAAACTTCGTCAGCGTCGTCGCCGCCGTCGTAAACTTTTGCCTCAAGGATGCGCTCGCCCGCCAGCGCCGCATCCAGAATGAGCCGCGTGTGCGCGGTGGGGAAGACCGCACGCTCCAGCGTCAGCTCGGTGGATTTCGGCGCAGTCACCGCCACCTCGACCCCGCCCGAACGGCCCTCTGCGCGCCCTTCAATCCCGCTCGCCTTTTCCCCGTCGACGAACGTTTCGTGGGAGAACTTGAGCGTTGCAGGCGAAACAGTCTCCTCGGTGGAGGAGCGAAGGTCCGTGGTGCGCTCGGTGCCCTCGCGGTCCGTCACGCGGGTCACGTTGCGAAAGTCCACATTATAGCCGGCGCATTCGGAGCCCGACAGGGCAAACACGAGACGGCCGGACGCGGCAACCAGGCTCGTGCTCGGCTCTGCATCGCTCAGCGACAGGTCGTAAATCCCGCGGTGCGGCTGCAGATCTTCCGCCCCCGCCGGCGCCGCAGCGGCAGCAAAGAGCACCAGCGCAAAGCCAGGCAGGATCGGGGAAGCGGAACGCCGGTGAGGCATGAACAAACTCCTTCACCCGCCGCGCGGGCCTTTTCGCGTCGCAGGGCCAAAGGGCTTTGGCCGCAACGCCGGCGCGCTCGCGCGTGCGGTACGCGATGCGGGGAGCTACGACACGGGGGGCCTTCGGCGTCAAGCTCCGCACGGGTTGCAGCCCACAGCAAGTCTAATTACCGGTGATTGACTTGAGGCGAGGGGCACAAACCTATGACGGATGAGGCTGAAAGCGCGCTGCGCGATCTGGGCGTAAGTCTGCCGACACCGGCAGCGCCGGCGGGCTCCTATGTCCCCGTTGTGCGGACCGGCAACCTCCTATTCGTCGCCGGGCAGCTCCCCATGGGCCCCGACGGCTTAAAGCATGTGGGCCGGTGTGGAGAAGACATTGCGCCAGAGGACGCCCGAGAGGCCGCGCGCCTGTGCGCCATCAACATTTTGGCACAGGTGAAGGCAACCACCGGCTCCCTCGCCAGCATTACCCGGGTGGTGAAACTCACCGGTTTCGTGAACTCCACCACCGCGTTTCGGGACCATCCTGCGGTGGTCAACGGTGCGTCCGACCTGCTCGTCGCCGTGCTTGGCGAAAGGGGCCGCCACGCCCGCGCCGCAGTCGGCGTGGCAAACCTTCCCTTCGGCGCAGCGGTTGAGGTGGAAGCGATCGTGGAGGTGGCGCCATAACCGGCAACGTGCCGGACTGGCTGCTGCGTTCGCCCATTGCCCACCGCGGCCTCCACGGGCTTGAAGACGGCACGTTCGCCCTGGAGGCGGGCGGTGGGGGCCCGCCTGAGAACTCGCTGATCGCCGTGGAGGCGGCAACGGACGCCGGGTATGCCGCTGAGATCGACCTTCGTTTGAGCGCCGACGGCGCCCTCATCATGATCCACGACGCGCGCCTGGAGCGCACCACCCATGGCGAAGGGCTGGTCTCGGAGCACACCGCGGCGACCCTGCGCGAGACGCCCCTGCGCGGTGGGGACGAAACACTCTCAACGCTGACGGATGTGTTGGCGCTGGTGAGCGGCAGAACGCCCCTTTTTCTGGACCTGAAGGCACCGCCGAGCGCCGCCGCGAAGGCGGCAATGGCATCGGCGCTCACCCGCGCGCTCTCCCGCTATGGCGGTGCCGCCGCGGTGATGACCTTCGACCCGGACCTTCTGGCGATGCTTCGCCCTGCGCTTCCCGACACGCCGCTTGGCATCCTTGCCGGCGGCGAAGGGCGCCGCGCGTCACTGGTCAGCCGCTTCGGACGGGACGCCCTCCTCCACACCGCCCGCACCAAGCCCGACTTCGTCGGCTACTTCGCCCAGGCCCTCCCCCACCCGTTCGTGACCCTTCAGCGGCGCAAACGCCCCGTTCTGGCATGGACCGTGCGATCACAGGCCGAAGCGCACGGCATCGCGCGCCATGCCGATCAGATCATCTTCGAAGGCTTCAGACCCAGCTGAAGGCGCGGGTTGGCTCGTAAGCGATCTGTTCATTCAGGGTCGCGTCCTGCCGTCGCATCGCGGACAGCGAACAGCCATGACCCTATGTGAGGCTCGTGTGGACGTGAGGATGAGGTGCCCATGCAAACCCTGACGATCCAAGCCCTCGCCGGCCTCGCCTCCATCAAACAGGAACAGTGGGACCACCTGGCGAACCCCGGCTGGACCATGGGGCCAAACGGACGCTTCGAAGCCGATAAGGGTTGCGCCCAGGCCTATAACCCCTTTGTCACGCACGAGTTTTTGAAGGCGCTTGAGGATGCCGGCTGCGTTGGCGGGCGCACGGGCTGGGCACCGCGCCATCTCGTCATCCGCAACCAGGAGGGCGTGCCGATAGCAGCAGCGCCGGCCTATCTCAAGTCCCACAGCCAGGGCGAATATGTGTTCGACTACGGCTGGGCCGACGCCTATGAGCGCGCCGGCGGACGCTACTATCCAAAGCTCCAGGTCTCCGTGCCGTTCACGCCGGCACAGGGTCCGCGCCTTCTCACCGGCGGGGCGGCCGACCCGCAGGTCCGAACCCTTGCCGCCAACGCCCTCGTCAGTATGGCAGAGGAACTCAACGCCTCATCTGTCCATGTGACCTTCACCGAAGACGATGATTTCGGCGCGCTGACGGGTGCCGGCTATCTCGCGAGGCATGACACGCAATTCCACTTTGAGAACCGCGGCTACGCCTCGCCTGACGACTTCTTGGCCGCCCTTGCCTCACGCAAACGCAAGCAAATCAAGCGTGAGCGGCGCGATGCCCTTGCCAACGGCATCACGGTGAAATGGCTTGTGGGCGATGACCTCAAAGAAGCGCACTGGGATGCGTTCTACGGGTTTTACATGGACACCGGCGCGCGCAAGTGGGGCCGGCCTTACCTCAACCGCAAATTCTTCTCGCTGCTTGGCGAGCGGATGGGCCACTCGGTCTGCCTCATGCTGGCGGAGCGAAACGGGCGGACCATTGCCGGAACGCTCAGCATGATCGGCTCGGAAACGCTCTTCGGCCGCTACTGGGGCTGCGTTGAGGATCACCCCTTCCTGCATTTTGAGCTTTGCTACTACCAGGCCATTGACTTTGCCATCGCCCACGGTCTGAAGCGCGTGGAGGCGGGCGCCCAGGGCGACCACAAGCTCGCCCGCGGTTACGAAGCGCGCGAGACCCGTTCGGCCCACTTCCTGCGCCATGCGGGTCTGCGCGCCGCGGTGGAGGACTACCTGGAGCGGGAGCGCCGCGCGGTAAAACACCAGAACGAGGTGCTGAACACCTACGCCCCATTCAAGAAGGCTGGCCCGCAATAAGCCTTTCCAAGGCCGCCTCACCCGTGCCACATCGGCGCGCTTGATGTGGACGCGAGGAGACGTTGTGAGCGACAGCAGTGGCCCGCAAAGGCCCCGTGATCGGCTGACCCTTTCCATCCACGTGCCGAAAACCGCAGGCACGCGGTTCTCAGACGTTCTGCGCCACCACTACGGCAGCGCCTGCGCCTTCTACTACGGCGCTGATGACGAGCGCACCCATCCCGACCTTCGCGTTCCCTTGCGCGACTTCAGCGGAGCCCACTTCGACGCCCTGGCTGAAAACGGCATCGAAGTGGTGCACGGCCACATGCCAGCCCGCGCCCTCATGGGCGTCTTCCCGGACCCCAAGCAGTATTGGCTGTTCTTGCGAGAGCCCATTGAGCACGCGCTGTCTCGCTACCACTTCGTGCGCGACCGGGACCCGGAAGCGGGCCTCACCAAAGCCATCGCCAGCGGAGGCGGTACGCTTGAAAGCTACATTGCACTGCCCCGCTCGCAGAATTTCCAGTCCCAATACATCCAACCACTCGATATCCGCGAGGTGGGGTTTGTGGGGGTGACGGAGATGTTCGAGGCCATGCTCACCCTGCTCGACCTGTCAGACACCTCCAAAAAGGCGAACGTCAACGCACAGAAGCCCATTGCCCCGCTGGACGAGCGAGAAATTCTCTCACCTCATTTGACAAAGGATCTTGCGCTTTACTCTTTGGCGCTTGAGCTTGCGGTGCGCCGGCTCGGCCTGCGCGACATCAACCGCCTGAGCCGATACAAAGCCAACGTTGCGCGCCTTGCCCGCCGCTTTGGCGCACAGGGCGGCTCGGTGGCCGACGGCGCATCCAAGTAGCGCGCAGGATTTCACCACACGCAGGGGAAGGATAACGATGGCCGAATACGACCCGCAAAACATCTTTGCCAAAATTCTGCGCGGCGATCTGCCATCGGAAACTGTCTACGAGGACGAGGCGACGAAGGTGATCATGGACATCATGCCCCGCACCGAGGGACATGCGTTGATCCTGCCGAAAAATCCCTCCCGCAACATTTTCGACATTGGCGAAGATGACCTCAACGCTTGCCTCAAAACTGTCCAGAAGGTTGCCAAAGCAGCGCTGAAAGCATTCAACGCAGACGGCGTAACCATCCAGCACTTTTGCGAAAGCGCCGGCGGGCAGATGGTCTTTCACACCCACTGGCACGTGCTGCCCCGCCATGCGGACGTGCCCCTGCGCCCCCACAGCGGAGAGGTTGCGCCCGCCGAAGCGGTGAAGGCCGCCGGCGACAAGCTGCGCAGCGCCCTCAACGCAGGGTGAGGAATGCGAGCGCGACGGTGATTTCCCCTGCGATGATCCCCGCGGCCAGCCTGCGGCCTGACACGAGGTAGGCCGCGAACCCCAATGCCGCGCCGCCAACCCGCGCCCAAATGGGAATGGTGGCGAGCGGGCCTTCGGGAAATACCACGAGCTTTGCAATCAGCGCCGCCACAATCGCGGTGGCGACGGCCTTGACGTAAATGAAAACTTCGGACGTTTCGTCGAGCCGCCCTGCGCTGACGACGCCGAGCCAGCGCCAGATGTGGGTGGGCAGTGCAGCAGCGATGAGGATCGCCAGCGCCGGCGCCATGCCCCACAACGTTGCTCCATCAGCGCTCATGCGCGCCGGAACCGGTGGACAGCGTAGGCGAGAGTTCCGGCAAGCAGCCCGGCAACCAGGAGGTCCACCTGGGGCACCAGAACGGCCATGGGCGGCCCCAGCGCGATCCCAGCGCCCAGCGCCACGTAATCGGCCCGGCTGCGCGCTGCGCCCCAAAGCGCCATCAAAAAGTAGATGGGCATTAAAAAGACGAGAAGAGCGGCCGCCATCGGGGGCAACACGTCAAGCGCGTTATAGGCCACGACAACCACCGCTGCGTTGAGCCCGGTGAGGCAAAGCGCAAAGCCGCAGAAGTAGGCGAACCGGTCCTCCTTCGGCACGTCGGGGAGCTTTGCCATGGCGAACACCCAGGCTGTGATGGCCACGAACATGGAAAGGGCAAGAAGCGCCAAACGGGACGCGCCGCCTGCACGCATCAGCGGCGTCCACGACATCATCATGGGCATGAACCGCACCGCTGAAAGGGCAACCGCCAGCGCCGCGGCCGCCATGGACGCGCCGGCCGACACCATGCCCACGAACACCACCTGGCTCGGCAGCGCCCAGACGGCGACTGTGAGCAGCAACGTCTGCCAGAGTGAGAAGCCCGCCTCGCGTGCCAGGGCGGCAAAGCCGATCTGTGCCCCCATCAGCACCAGTGCCGGCAAGGTGCATGCGGCAAGGCTCCCCTTGAGGAACCAGCCGGTGGATGTCTGCGGCACGTTCCCGGCTACCTTTCCGCGACAGGCCGGCGGACACTCCCCGGCGCGATACGGGCTGTGTAGGCCAGCGCCGCCGGTGATGAAAGCACTCCGCTAGGTCACACACCCATAACTGGCGACGCCCTAGAGGATGAAGTCGTCCTGGTCGAAGGAGGCGGCGCTGCGCCCGGCAATGAAGACGGCAACGTCTCCGGCGCGCACAAACGTCCCGCCGGCAAAATCCCGCAGCCCCACATCGTCGAAGCTGTCGACCCCGTCCACGGCGCGAAAGTCCAACTGATCGCCGTCACGGAAACCGCGCACGCGGTCGGACCCGGCATCGTCATCAAACACGAAGCGGTCGTTTCCGTTCCCGCCGATCAGTGTGTCGCGGCCTTCACCGCCCTCGAGCCGGTCCTCCCCGCGCCCGCCGACCAGCCTGTCGTGGCCGCCCTCGCCCCGCAGCGTATCGTCGCCATTCAAGCCGAAAAGACGGTCGTTGCGGGCGCCGCCGATCAGCTTGTCGTCACCGTTGCCGCCGTTCAGCGTATCGCGGCCGTTCTGGCCAAGCATCAGGTCGTCGCCGGTGCCGCCGCGCATCTTGTCGCCGCCGCCGCCGCCGCGCATGACATCATCGTCGCCCTTGCCAATCACCAAGTCGCGGCCGCTGCCGGCGCGCAGCACATCGTCGCCGCCTGAGCCGTTCAGCGTATCGTCGCCGGCCTTGCCGCGCAGCGTGTCCGCGCCGGGCGTGCCGCTCAGCACGTCATCGAACGCGGTTCCCACCTCCACGAACGTCTGCCGGCCACCGCCACCGCCGCCGCCGCCACCGCCACCGCCACCGCCACCACCGTCGTCATCATCGCGGGGAGCGACCCGCTCCGGCCGCTCCCGGGGCTGGCGCACCACGCCGTGACAGAGGAACAACGTGCGGTCGTCTGAGGCGGCAAACTCCATGTTGACCAGGACGTCACGCCCCTGTCGCCCATCGCCGCCCGTATGGGTGACGACCACGTTGCCGTTGGCCAGCCGCTCGATGGAATACTCAGAAGCATCGCCCCGGAAGGCGGCTGTGTCGCTGCCGCCCGCCCCGTTCAGCGTATCGTCACCACGCAGGCCGCCCAAGGTGTCCGCGCCGCTGCCCCCGACAATGAGATTGTCCCCGGCAAGATCGGTGCGGAAACTCCGCGGCGTCTGAAAGCCGTTGAAGAGGTCGATGTACTCCAGCATCGAAGTGCCGAAACCGTCCCTGGAGGCGGAAGTGCCGCCCGAGAGCAAGAAAGTGCGCATCCCCTCAAAACCCACCAGCCAGGTGCCGCCCAAAATGCCTGAGAGCGTGAGCTGCGTCCCATTGAGCGTCTGCCCGGCGTAAACGTTAAACCCGTACTGCGTGAGGGTCGACCAGTTCCATGCCGTGTATTCGCGCGCGGCACTTTCCTGAACGTTGGGGCTGTTCAGAAAGTCGGACACTGAGCGGATGCCGTCCCGGCCGGTCCAGCGGCCTTGAAAGTTCTGGTCCGATGCGCCGTCACCCTCGTAGTAGCCGATTTCGGCGAGCGCGCCTTCGCCCATCTGGTAGCGGCCCAGGAACCCCAGCGAGCTTATCAGCTGATAATTGTCGCTCGACTCCCTTTGCCCCAGGGCGTCGAAATAATCATTGTAGCTGCCGCGCCGCGCCATACGAGAAACCTGAACCACTTCGCCGAGTGTGGTGCAGTTGGGTCACGAATGTGACTGAAGTAAGGCCCACGTCTCCCGGAGCTTGCGTCAGGCTGTGCGCCCAGTGTCGCAGAGCGATGACCTTAATTCACAAACCTGTCACATTGCACGCTGCGGTAACTTTCAGGTCGTGCCATGCCTCGTGTCTTTCCAAAAATTGCCCTCGCCATGGTGCTCTTCGTAGCGAGCGTGGGCTCCCCATCGGCGAACGATGCGGCCTGCACCGCTCCCGCAACGCCTACCGAGCGGGCGGTTTGCAGCGATGACTATCTGCGCGGGCTCGACGCGCAAATCACTGTCGTCCTGTCGAACTTCGCCTTCATCAACGGCGGAGAGGCGCCGCTGGGCGTGGACATGGAAAGCGCCCACTACATGATCGCGCGGGAGGAGTGCGGCGAAAGCTTCCGCTGCGTCGAGGCCCAGTTGCGCGAACATCTCACCTGGATCGAAGACCAATATTTGTCTTGGCAGGATACGCCCCTCAGCGCCGGGCTGGGGACCGCCATCACCGTGGTGGAAGCGGCCGCATCCGCGGGGCACGATCTCATACCCTCAAAGGATGCGCGCAATTTTGGTTGGACCCAGCGCCTGTGCGGTCTTCGCTGCGGCGCGGATCCTGCCTGCGCCGGCGCCCATTACGTGGCCCTTGCCCAACAGGACGGTGTCTACGGCTACTGCACGCTGAAAAGCCGCATCGTGGAGCCGTTGCAGCCCTGGCGCGGCGTCACCCTCATCAAGCGCTGAACCTTTAGAGAGCGCAGCCGCGATGATGCAGGTGCGCATTTGTCCCGAGCAGATTGCGCACCCACAGGGCCCTAAAGACGCTTCGCGAAGCGCAGGCTGTAAATCCAGAGATAGCTGTGAGGTGCGTTACGCCATGGGGAGAGGGGCATGATGCGCGTGCACCGTCCCGCTCCGCGGCCGCCTGAGCTGGAGTTTGGTTACGGGCAGCGGCCGTCGTCGGACACCGCACCGCGCGCACAAATCGGGCGCTGCGCCAGTTCCTCCATGCGCCAGCCCTCCGGGCCGGGCACGATGCGGCCGCGGTAGATGATGCCGCTCACGCTATCGTCGAGGAAACCTTCAAGGCGCAGCGTCATCTCCAGCGCATCGCCAACGGATTCCACATCCAGGTCGATGATGCCGCGACCCTCGGTCGTTTCCGGAAAGCCGCCGATGTAGGGGGTTATGAGGTCCATCACTTGAGGCGCGTCTGTCCGCTGGATGTCGGCCGGAAAAAACGCGTCCGGAACGTCCGCCGCGAAGGCCCCGCCGCAAAGGGTTGCGGCAAGGCCAAGCGTTGCAATGCGATGTATCAAGAGGACAAAGGCACCCGCGGCACCATGGAAGACCCGCCACCGCCCGCAGTCGGTTCGGGACCGTCGTCGTTGCCGCCGTCATCGTCGTCACCCTCGCCGTCAACCGCGGGCGCAGGCGGGGTCGGATCGGCAATGGCCTCCAGGCCGAGCTTGCTGACGCCGTCCTCGTCCGTCTCCACGGTGACCTTGACGGTGCCGCCGTGCTTCAGATCGCCGAACAGCACCTGATCGGCCAGGGGACGCTTGATGTGCTCCTGAATCACGCGGCCCAGCGGGCGCGCACCCATGCGCTCATCATAGCCTTCCTTGGCCAGCCACTCGACGGCCTCCTCCGACAGCTCGAAGGTGACGTTCCGGTCTGCAAGCTGCGCCTCAAGCTGCATGACGAACTTCTCCACCACGCGGTGGACCACGTCGCGCGGCAGCGGGGCAAATGGCACCACAGCGTCCAGCCGGTTGCGGAACTCGGGCGTGAACAGCTTGTTGATGGCGTCCATGTCCTCGCCCTCGCGGCGGGCGCGGTTGAAGCCGATGGGCGCCTTCGCCTGGTCGGCGGCACCGGCATTGGTCGTCATGATCAAAATGACGTTGCGGAAGTCCACCTGCTTGCCGTTGTGATCGGTCAGCTTCCCGTGGTCCATCACCTGCAGGAGAATGTTGAAGAGGTCCGGGTGGGCCTTCTCAATCTCATCCAAAAGCAGGACGCAGTGGGGATGCTGGTCCACCCCGTCGGTGAGCAGACCGCCCTGGTCAAAGCCCACATAGCCTGGAGGGGCACCAATCAGACGCGAGACCGTGTGCCGCTCCATGTACTCCGACATGTCGAAGCGCAAGAGTTCAACGCCCATCAGCCCGGCAAGCTGCTTGGCAACTTCGGTCTTGCCCACGCCGGTGGGGCCGGAGAAGAGGTAAGAGCCGATGGGCTTATTAGGCTCACGCAGCCCCGCCCGCGCCAGCTTGATGGCTGACGACAACACGTCGATGGCGTTCTCCTGGCCGTACACGACGCGCTTCAGGTTCACTTCGATGTTCTGCAGCACCTCCGCATCGTCCTTGGAGACGGTCTTGGGCGGAATGCGCGCCATGGTCGCCACCGTCTCCTCGATCTCCTTCACGGTGACGGTCTTCTGCCGCTCCTCGTGGGGCACCAGCATTTGCGACGCACCGGTCTCGTCGATCACGTCGATGGCTTTGTCCGGCAGCTTGCGGTCATTGATATAGCGGTGGCTGAGCTCAACGGCGCTCTTGATGGCGTCGTTGGTGAACTTCAGATTGTGGAAGTCCTCATACCGCGGCCGCAGACCTTTCAGGATTTCGATGGCATCGTCCACGGTGGGCTCGTCCACGTCGATCTTCTGGAAGCGGCGCACCAACGCCCGATCCTTTTCAAA
>JBCDFB010000026.1:0-15035 GCA_039178655.1 Pseudomonadota bacterium
CACCGTGACTTTCAAGCCGGACCCGCAAATCTTCAAAAATCTCGCCTTCGACCCGGCGCGCCTCTTCGCCCAAACCCGGGCCAAGGCCTACCTTTTCGCCAACGTGGAGCTGCGCTGGCGCTGCGACCCCTCGCTCCTCCAGGGCGATAAGGCCCCGCCAGCGGAAGCAACATTTCGCTTCCCCGGCGGCCTTGCCGACTTTCTGTCAGACGAACTGTCCGGCCGGCCAAAAATCATCGACGGCCTGTTTGCCGGCCGCGCCGGGGAAGCGGGCCGAAAAGGCTCCGTGGAATGGGCGGTGGGGTTCGTCCCCGTGGACGAGTTCTCCCGCTCTTACTGCAACACCATCCCCACCCCCGAAGGCGGCACCCACGAAACCGGCCTGCGTGCCGCTCTTCTGAAGGGGCTGAAGGCGCACGGCGAACGCGTGGGCACCAAGAAAATCGCCCAAGTCACCGGGGATGACGTGATGGCGAGCGCGGCCTGCGTCCTCTCCGTCTTTGTGCGCGAGCCGGAATTCGTCGGCCAGACCAAGGACAAGCTCTCCACCCAATCAGCCACGCGCCAAGTGGAAAACGCCGTGCGCGAGGCCTTTGAAGAGTGGCTGGCGGAAGACCCCACACGCGCCGGCCGGGTGCTGGAAGCCACCATCGACAAGGCCGACGAACGCCTGCGCCGCCGCGCCGAAAAGGACATTGCCCGCCGCTCCGCAACGCGCCGCACGCGCCTGCCGGGCAAACTTGCCGACTGCACCCAAAGCAATGCCGACGGCACGGAGATCTTTATCGTTGAGGGGGACTCCGCCGGCGGCTCAGCCAAGCAGGCCCGCGCCCGCGCCACCCAGGCCGTGCTTCCGCTGCGCGGCAAAATCCTCAACGTTGCCAGCGCCTCCCGCGACAAGGTGATGGCCAACCAGCAACTGTCTGACCTGGTGCTGGCGCTGGGGACGGGCGTGCGCAAAGACTTCGACCTCAGCAAACTGCGCTACGAGCGCGTCATCATCATGACCGACGCGGACGTGGACGGGGCACACATTGCCTCCCTGCTTATCACCTTCTTCTACCGCGAATTGCCCGGCCTGATTGAAAGCGGTCACCTCTTCCTCGCCGTGCCCCCGCTCTACAAGCTCACACAAGGCGCAAAGACGCTTTACGCCAAGGACGACGCGCATCGAGAGGCACTGATGCGCGAGTTCGACAGCAAGAAGAAGCTGGAGGTGGGCCGCTTTAAAGGGCTTGGCGAGATGATGCCCGCACAGCTCAAGGAAACCACCATGAGCCCTGAAACGCGCACCCTCCTGCGCGTCGCCATCAGGTCCGAGGCGGACGAAACGCGCCACTCCGTGGACCGCCTCATGGGCAATAAGCCAGAGGCCCGGTTCGCCTTCATCCAGGAAAACGCCGCCTTCGCCTCCGCCGAGGCTCTCGACATCTAACTGTCGGAACCGCAAGCCGGATCCCGGCAACGTCCTAAGGCCTGACGCCTCGCCAGTTACGCGGCGCGGCAACCCGCGTGTTTCGCTGAGAGCCTATCCCGCGTGAGCACCAGACGATCACCTCCCGCCCTCACGACGCTTTACCTGCTGGCGGCCATCTCACCGCTGACGCTCAACATGATCGTCCCCTCGCTCGCCAACATCGCGCAGGATCTTCGGGCCGATTACGCCCTGATCAGTCTCGCCTTTGGCGGCTATCTCGCGGTGACGGCCCTTGTTGAGCTTGCCGTTGGCCCGCTGTCAGACCGCATCGGACGCCGGCCCGTGCTCCTCGTCGCCATCGCGGTTTTCACCGCAGCCTCCATCGGCTGCGCGAGCGCGCAAAGCGCAGAAGCCTTCCTCGCCTTCCGAATGCTCCAGGCCGGCGCCATCTCCGGCTACGTCCTTTCCTTTGCCATCGTGCGGGACACGCGCGACGGGCCGGATGTAGTCGCCCTGCTCGGCCGGATCGGCATGGCAATGGCCCTTGCCCCCATGCTCGGGCCGACAATCGGCAGCCTGTTCGACACCTTGTTCGGCTGGCGGACGGTCTTCCTGCTCTACACCTGCCTGGGCCTCGGTCTCGTGTGCGTCCTGTGGTTTGATTTGGGGGAGACGGCGCCGGAAAGATCATCAACGGACGACGGCGCGGAGCGAAGCGTTTGCGCACTCCTGCGCGCCCCGCTTTTCTGGTGCTACGCCCTGTGCACCGCCACCTCGGTCAGTGTGTTCTACATTTTCCTCGCCGGTGCGCCGCTCATTGCAAGCGCAGTGTTCGGGATCACCACAGCAACACTTGGCCTCTTCATCGGCAGCATCACCGTGGGCTTTTTCGTTGGCAGCTTCCTCGCCTCGCACCTTGCCGCGCGCTATCCCGGCACCACGGTGATGCTTCTGGGACGGGGTGTCGCCTGCGCCGGCCTGCTCATCGGCTGCGCCATTGTTGCGCTCGGCGCGGCGACCCCGCTCCTCTACTTCGGCGCGACCGTCTTTGCGGGCCTTGGAAACGGGCTGACCCTGCCGGGGAGCAATGCGGGGGCTATGGCGATCCGCCCAAAACTCGCAGGCAGCGCGGCAGGGATCATGGGCGCCATGACCCTTGCCGGCGGCGCCGCACTTGCAACCCTCACCGGCCTCGCCATCACCCGCTACACGGCGCCTGAAGTCCTACTGATTCTGATGCTCTCCTCCGCCGGCGCAGGCCTCATGTTTGCCGCCCTCGCCGCTTGGCTTGAGCGGCACCGCACGACATCCGGGACGGCCCGGTCCTGACAACCCCACGCCCAGCACCGCGGACCCGATCCCCCGAGGCGACGCCAAGCGGACAATGCGCAGGGCCGCCACGAAAACTTCGCGGCGCTCCCGGGCATCGATCAAGGCCGCGCGGCGAAGCTCTTCGCGTAAAGTCATGCGCCGAGCATACGCGCCCGCCCGCCACGGCAAACACCCTAGCCGCGGCAAACGCGCCAGACACAGGTTGACACTGCCAACCATCGGCGGCATGGGTTGACAGCGTCAACTTTTGCAAAGGTCCGTGCCCATGCCCGCGAACTTGTCCTTCCGCGACACCTTTGGCCCCTTCGCGCTCATCACCGGCGCGTCCGACGGGATTGGCCAGGCTTTGGCGCAGGAATGCGCCAGGCGCGGGCTTTCCCTTGTGCTGGTGGCGCGCCGCGCTGATCGGCTGGCCGCCCTCGCCCACGCCCTCTCCAGCGACCATGGTGTGGACGCCCGGCCCCTGGCGGCCGACCTCTCCAACCCCTCTGACGTGGCAAAGGTCGCGCACACAGTGGAAAATCTGGAGGTGGGCCTTTTCATGCCCGGCGCCGGCTTCGGCACGGCAGGCCCGTTCCTGAAGACGGACATTGCGGACGAACTCTCCATGATCGACGTGAACTGCCGCGCCGTCGTTGAACTCACCCAGCCCCTTGCCAGGGCCATGAGCGTGCGCGGGCGGGGCGCCATTGTGTTCTTCAGCTCCATCGTCGCCTTCCAGGGGGTTGCACGGGCAGCCAACTACGCGGCCACCAAGGCCTTCATCCAAACCTTTGCCGAGGGCCTGCGCGCAGAGCTGAAGGGCGTGGGCGTCAAAGTCCTCGCCGCGGCGCCTGGTCCGGTGGAGACAGGTTTTGCCGCCCGTGCGGGCATGCACATGGCGGGTGCGGCAGACCCGGCAGGCGTGGCGCGCTCCATCATGCGCGCGCTCGCCTCGGGCGGCACGACCCGGCCGGGCCTTAAAGCAAAGGTGCTCGGCTACTCGCTCTCGACGCTGCCGCGCCCGCTCCGTATCAAGGTCATCAGCCAAATCATGGCGGGGATGACCGCAGGCGCCGATGTCGAGAAAAGCCTCAGACCGACCTGACAATCTGAAGGAAGCGGCCATTTCCGAAGCCTTCGCCATCATCGAGCGGGACGGTGTGGAGAAGCTGAGCCTGCGGGAAGTGGCCCGGCGGCTGGGCGTCTCCCACCAAGCGCCCTACAAACATTTTTCCAGCAGGGATCACATCCTGGCCGCCGTCGTGGCCCGCTGCTATCGCCATTTCGCCGAGTACCTTGTCGCCTGCCAGGGATCGGTCGAGGCCGATGGCGACGGCGCGCGCAGTGGTCGGGGTGAGCGCGGCGGCGGCGACCGCGACGGCCGGACCGAGGGCGACAGCGCTAGTGCGCGCGGCGGCGGCAAGCGCGGCGGCCGGACTGAGGGCGACGGCGACGGCGCGCCCGACGGCGGAGGTGGGGGCGCGCGCAAAGGCTTTGCCGACCTGCGCATGATGGGCGAAGCGTACATCGGCTACGCGGCTAAACACCCGTTACAGTATCGGTTGATGTTCAGCGCGCCCCTTCCACCGCTGAGCGAGCACCCGCAAATGGTTGCTGAAGCCGCCCACGCCTTCTCGCTGCTGAAGGAGAAGCTGAGGCACCTGCCCATCCCGCCCACCGGTGCGGCGCAGGACGCCCAAACCCACGATGCAATCTATGTGTGGGCAACACTCCACGGCCTGGCGAGCCTGATGCAGTCCGACGCCCTCGGCACCCTGGCCCTGTCAGCCGAAGACCGCGCCACGGCCATGTCAAACGCCATGGCGCGTCTGGGCCTCGCCCTCACCCCGGGCCCATCAAAAGATCCAAATCTGGGCCCGGGGCCGGAACCGGCGCCGGAGTAACGCGCGTCACCGCAGCGCGGTGGGTGCTCTGGCGTGCCATGCCCCATCCAGCTGAGCACCGCCAAACGCACAGCCTGTCGCATCAGGGCGTGTGGAGCTGCGCCGTAATGGCCAACGCATCAATGTCAGCCCGCCACAATAAACCCGGCGCGGCTAGTAGTGCCGCAGCAGCGCCGTCAGCGTGCCCTGGATGCGCACCCGATCCGCGCCGAAGATCCGCGTCTCGTACTGCGGGTTGGCCGCCTCCAGCGCCACGGTGTTGCCGCGCTTGCGGATGCGCTTCAGCGTCGCCTCTTCCTCATCCACAAGCGCGACCACAATGTCCCCCGTCTCCGCACGGTCGGTCCGGCGCAAAATCACCGTATCCCCATCGCAAATGCCGGCGTCCACCATGGAGTCGCCGCGCACCTCCAACGCAAAATGTTCGCCAGGGCCGAGCATGCTTGCAGGAAAGTGGACCGCGTCCGTCTGTTCCTGGATCGCCTCTATGGGAACGCCTGCCGCGATGCGCCCCATCAGCGGAACACCCACCACCTCAGGCGCGGGCTGCACGCTCTTCAGCGGCAGCCGTGACATGGGCCCACGCTCCAGCGGTGCAGGCCGCCCCGACCCCTCAATCACCGATGGCGAGAAGCCCCGCGGCGGCGAAGCGCCCACACCGTCGGGCAGGCGCACCACCTCCAGCGCCCGCGCCCTGTTGGGCAGGCGGCGGATGAAGCCCCGCTCCTCCAGCGCGGTGATGAGACGGTGGATCCCGGACTTCGACTTCAAGTCCAGCGCGTCCTTCATCTCCTCGAAGGAGGGGGGCACGCCAGTGTCCGTCATCCGCTTCTGGATGAACATGAGGAGATCGTACTGCTTTTTGGTTAGCATTTGTCCAACCCGGCGCGCGCTGCGCGATCCCTGTTTGCGAATCGTTTTGACCTATTCCGTGAACGCTTTGTACACGTTCGTCGTGTGTTCTACAACCTGTTTGTTCGCGGGATGGTCCGAGCTGGGCGTGGTCTAGAGGGCGATCCACCGGCAGGCTGCGCCTTTTTCGGCCGGCGGGTCGTGGGGCATGCGCACAATCAGCGCATCGGCCCCGGCAAGAACGCTCAGCATGGACGAATCCTGCACCTTGAACGGCACCAGTCCGTCCGGCGTGTGCCGCGCGCGCATATGATCGCGCCGCGGCCCGTTTTGGCCGAGATCTGCCCCCAAAACCCCATTGTGGATCACCGGGCCAGGCTCCTCAGCGCCCTGCAATTTGCGCAGGAGCGGCAACAGGAAAACAATTGCGCACACCACTCCCGACACCGGGTTACCGGGAAGGCCCATCACCAGCGGCCGGGCGGCGAACATCAGGGGCTTGCCAGGCCGCACCGCAACCTTCCAGAAGTCGAGGGAAATCCCCAAATCGCCCAGCGCCGGGGCCACCAGGTCATGGTCCCCCACCGACGCGCCGCCGAGGGTGACCAAAACATCCGCATTATCAAGACCTTCACGGGCGCGCGCTGCAATGTCTTCGCGCCGGTCGGCCACGATGCCAAGATCAACGGGCTCGGCACCCACTGCGCGGGCCATGGCGCAAAGGGTGGGCGCGGTAGACGCAACGATGGCATCCGGGCCAGGGCGCGCGCCGGGGGGCACCAACTCATCGCCGGTGGCGAGGAATGCAACCTTCGGGCGACGTGCCACCGACAATGCTGCGTGCCCGCCCGATGCGGCAAGGGCCAGATGCCGCGGCAGCACGGCCTCGCCTGCGTGAAGCAATGCGTCGCCGGAGGCAAAGTCCAACGCCTGGCGGCGGATGTTGGCGCCCGCTGCGGGAAGGGATCGCGCCGTCAACGTGTTCGCGGAAACCTCCGCGTCCTCCTGGATGAGCACCGTGTCCGCGCCGTCGGGCGCCGGCGCGCCGGTGAAGATGCGCACCGCCTCCCCCGCGCCGATGCTGCGGCCAAAGCGCCGCCCTGCCGCCGCCTCACCCACCAATTTGAGAGGCGTTCCGGCCGACAGCGCATCATGGCGCACCGCGTAGCCATCCATGGCCGAGGCACTGAAAGGCGGCTGATCGCGCAGCGCAACCACATCGGCCGCAAGCACCCGGCCGACGGCGTCTGCAAGAGGTACCGTCTCTGCCCCGAGCGTCCGCGCAGCGGCAAAAAGCCGTGCCCGCGCTTCCTCAACGCCCATCATGGACGCATCACCCGGCCTTAAAGTGACCGGAGCGGCCGCCCGATTTCTCCAGCAGGCGGATGGGGCCGATCTCCATCCCCCGGTCCATCGCCTTCGCCATGTCGTAGATGGTGAGGCATGCAGCACTCACGGCCGTCAGCGCCTCCATCTCAACGCCCGTACGCCCACTGGTCTTGACCCGCGCCTCCACGCGGATCCCGCCAAGCGCTTCGTCGAGCGTCAGTTCCACGTCCACAGCGCTGAGGCTGAGGGGGTGGCAAAGGGGAATGAGGTCGGATGTGCGCTTCGCCGCCATGATGCCGGCAAGCCGCGCCACGGAGATGACATCACCTTTTTTCACGGCGCCGGCGGCAATGGCGGCAAGGGTTTCCGGCGCCATGCGCACCGCCCCGGCGGCAACGGCAATGCGTGTCGTCACCTCCTTGGCGCTCACATCCACCATGCGCGCCGCACCGTCGTCGCCGATGTGGGTGAGCCCGCCGCCGAGCAGCGTGCGCGTCGCCTCCGCCACGTCGGCCTGGCGCATCAGGCTTTCCCCCACCAGAAACGCATTCACGCCCGCGTCCTGCAGGCGCATCACGTCCTGGTGCGTCCCAATCCCCGATTCGGCAATGACGATCCTGTCCGCCGGCACCATCGGCGCCAGCCGCTCCGTAACACCAAGGTCCGTCACGAAGGTGCGCAGATCACGGTTGTTGATGCCGATGAGGGCGCTCTCCAACGCAAGCGCTCGCTCCAGATCGGCCTCGTCATGCACCTCAATCAGCGCGCCCATCCCCAGCGAGGATGCCGTCTCCACCAGCGCCCGCGCGGCCGCATCATCCACCCCCGTCATGATGACCAGGATGCAGTCCGCCCCCCAAAGCCGCGCCTCATAAACCTGCTCGGGCACGTACATGAAGTCTTTGCGCAGGGCCGGCAGCATCACCGCCTCGCGCGTATGGGTCAGAAACTCTGGCGCCCCCTGGAACGAGGGAGTATCGGTGAGCACGGAAAGGCAGGCCGCACCCCCGTCCGCATAGGCCCGCGCCAAACTCGGCGGATGAAAGTCTTCGCGGATAAGCCCCTTGGACGGGCTCGCCTTCTTGATTTCGGCGATGAGCGCCAGCTTGCCGCGGTCAAGCATTGCCCGCAGCGCCCCTTCAAAGTCGCGCGGTTTTGGGACGGCGCGGGCGGCCTTCTCCAATTCATCGCTGCGCTCCACCAGACGTGCGGCGGCAATCTCCTCACGCTTATAGGCCTCAATGCGGGCAAGGATGTCGGGCGTCACGGCGTCCATCAGGGTGCAACCGCATCGGCAACGGCTATCAGCGCTTCCAGACGCTGCTTGGCCAATCCCCCGTCCAACACGGTCTGCGCACGGGCAAGCGCGCCTTCCATGGTCTCTTCAACCCCGGCGACCGTCAGCGCTGCGGCAGCGTTGAGGCAAGCAATGTCGCGGTAGGGGCCTGGCGCGCCCTCCAGCACCGCCACCAGCGCAGCGGCATTGTGCTGCGCATCGCCGCCCACCAGGTCCTTGGATGCGGCCGGCGCGATGCCCAACTTCTGGGGCTCGATGGTCACTTCGCTTACCACGCCGTCTGCAACCACCGCGGCCATGCTGGGCCCGGTGGTGGTAATTTCGTCGAGGCCGTCGCTGCCGTGAACCACCATGGCGCTGGTGGTGCCGAGCGCGGCAAGCGCCTCTGCCACCGGCACAACCCAGTTGGGCGCAAACACCCCCACCAACTGCCGGTCAACGCCTGCAGGGTTCGACAGCGGGCCGAGGAGGTTGAAGATGGTCCGTGTGCCAAGCTCCACCCGCGCAGGCCCCACATGCTTCATGGCTGCGTGGTGCGCGGGGGCGAACATAAAGCCGATCCCCGCCTTTTCGATGCAGGCGCCGATCCCGTTGGGGGAAAGGTCGATCCGCACGCCAAGGGCGGAAAGGACGTCGGCAGCGCCAGAGCGGGACGACAGGGCCCTGTTGCCGTGCTTTGCAACCGGCACGCCCGCACCCGCCACGATGAAGGCGGCGCAGGTGGAGACGTTGTAGCTGCCCGAGCCGTCGCCGCCGGTGCCGACGATGTCCATGGAGCCTTCCGGCGCGCTCACCCTCGTCATCTTGGCGCGCATCACCTCAACGGCGCCGGCAATTTCGTCCACCGTTTCGCCGCGCACGCGCAGGGCCATCAAAATGGCGCCGATCTGCGCCGGCGTCGCTTCGCCCGACATTAGAACCCCGAACGCGTCGGCCGCCTCCTGCCGCGTCAACTTCTCGCCGCTTGCCGCCTTGGCAATCAGCGGCTTCAGATCAGCCATGGGCCACGCCCGCCCGGCCGTCTCGCCCAATCATCACATTCTCCGGTGAAGCCCCTCGCCGATGCCGATGATCTGCTCCAGCACCGGCTGGTTCACCGTGGCACCCACCTCGGCCTGATACGCGTTCACGAACTGCACAAGCAAGGTGTCCGCAAGGCCCTCGTTCAGTGTGCCGCGGGCGGCCTGTAGGTCCGCATCCGCCTCGAAGAAGGCGGGCTCGGATACCTCAGCAACCCGCAACACCACATGATCGCCCCCGGCGGCAACCACGGAGGCCACATGCCCGGCAGGCCCCTCGAACGCTGCGGCGGCAACCGCTTGCGGGAGTTCGGTGGTGGGCGTGCCGTGGGAGAAGGGCTCAGTGGTGGTCACCTCCTTGCCGAAGCGTTCGGCCACCGCAGCCATGTCCTGCCCGCCTTGAAGGTCCTCCATCGCTTCTTCGGCCAGAGCCGAAACGCGCTTGTTCTTTTCAGCGTCGGTCCAGGCCACCAGCACCGCGTCCGCCACCTCTTCGTACGGCCGGTCGGTCTCCTCGGTGATCCCGTCAAGCTGCACCCAGGAGTAAGAGTTGCGGCTTTCCTCCACCGGGGAGGCATCGTCTCCCACATCGGCGGCAAAGGCGGCGGTCACAAAGGCTGCAGGCAGGGGCTCAGAAAGGGGTGCGCCATCAGGCCCGTTCCCCTGCCGGTCCACCGCCTCCACAGTGCGCGTGGGCAGGCTGAAGCGCTCGGCAATCTCAGCGACCCGCGCGCCGCCGGCAACGGCATCCTCGACGTTGTTGAAGAGGGAACGGAGCTGCTCCTGCGCCTCCTCCAGGGCGAGCGACTGGCGGATTTCATCCTCCACCTCCTCAAACGGTCGCTTCCCCGCCGCCACAATCTCGCTCACCCGCACGAGGACGGGGCCGAAACGCCCGTCGACCGCCTCGGCCCCGTTAAGGTCCAAGGAGAAGGCAGCATCGCCCACCGCGTCGTCCACCAGGTCGGACCGCTGAACGAGCCCAAGATCGGCATCGGCAAGGGTGCGGCCCACCTCCGCAAGAACAGCGGAAAACGCCGTTCCGTTGTTCAGCGCCTGCGCAGCGCGCTCGGCCACGGCCTTATCGTCCAGGATCACCTGCTGCACGCGCCGGCGCTCGGGCGAGCCGTATGCCCCCTCAACCTCATAGGCGCGCTGCACCGCATCCGCGCTCACCGCGTCAGGATCGGCGAGCGCCTCGGTGGAGAGCGTCACCACCGAAACGCTCCGGTATTCCGGCGCACGAAACTCCGACTTGTTATCCTCAAAATACGTGCGCAGCTCTGTCTCGGTCGGATCGGGGATGGGCCCGATATCATTCTCGCCCAGCGAAAAGTGCTCCACTGTGCGGGTCTGATTGCGGAAGCGGTTGAACGCCTGCAAATACGCTGTAGGCGCCGAAAGCCCGCCCAGCAGAGCGTTCACAAAAATCTCCTGCGCCGCCGCGTCGCGCTGGAACTCGATGAATTCGGCCTCCGTGTATTGGTTTTCCGCAAGCAGCATGTCGAACCGCACCCGGTCGAAGGAGCCGTTGGGTGCGGCGAATGCCGGCTCGGTTCTGATGCGCTCGGCAAGCGCCTCATCGCCAATATCCACACCCAGCTTGTGCGCTGCGTCCACCTGCAGCGCCTCCGTCACCAATTGGGAAAGCACCTGGGTTGGAAGGCCGATGGCCTGCGCGTCCTGCGGCGACAGGGCCCGCCCCAGCCGCTGGGACGTGGTGCCCAGCGCCCGCTGGTAGACCCGTGCGAACTCCGATGCAGCAACCGGGGTATTGCCCGCCTCGGCCACCTCAGTGGGGTCGATCTGGTTCACAAAGTCGGAAATCCCCCAGATCGCAAAGGCGAAGACCAGAAGGCCGATCAGGATTTTGGCCAGAAAGCCCTTCGCGCCGCGGCGCATCGTGTTCAGCATCGCACACCCACCTTCACAAACACGGCCCTCAAATCAGGGCATCGGCGGCGCCCTGCGGGCCTCCGCGCTTCCCCGCCCTCCATCAAATGCTATGGAGGGCAACCGCGCGCGGCAAGGCGCCAGCGCCGCGGCCCTCTCCTGCCCGACCGGGCGCGCAATTGCAAAGGCGATCCCATGCTCATTGCCGGAAACTGGAAGATGAACGGCACGCCTGACGCGGCGTCAGAGTTTGACGCCATGCGCGCCGGCGCGGACGAGGCGGCCGCCCGCGGCATCTCACTCCTCGTCTGCCCGCCCGCGCCCCTGATCATCACGTTTGCGACAGCGGCAGCCTCCAGCCCCATCGGCGTCGGCGCGCAGGACTGTCACCCGGCCGAAAAAGGCGCCCACACCGGCGACATCTCTGCCGAAATCCTTGCCGCCTGCGGCGCAAGCGCAGCCATCGTCGGCCACTCCGAACGCCGTGCCGACCATGGCGAGAGCGATACGCTGGTTGCCGAAAAGGCAAAGGCTGCCCAGCGCGCCGGCCTCACCGCCATCGTGTGCGTGGGCGAGACCGAGCCGCAGCGCGACGCCGGCGAAGCGGTCCAGGTGGTTGAGGCGCAGCTTGCCGGCTCCCTCCCCGCAACGCTTGATCCGGCAAAGCTCGTCGTCGCCTATGAGCCCGTGTGGGCCATCGGCACCGGCCGCACCCCCTCAGCCGAAGACGTCCGGCAAATGCACAGCGCCATCCACGCTGCCCTCTCAGCCCGCTTCCCGGGCGCATCAATCAAGGTGCTCTACGGCGGCTCGGTCAAACCGTCGAACGCCGCCGAGCTGCTTGCCGTTGACGGTGTGGACGGTGCCCTTGTCGGCGGCGCCAGCCTGAAGGCGAGCGATTTCCTCGCCATTGCCGCCGCCGCGCCGGCCCAGCAATAGCCCCGGCGCACGCCGCCTGCGGGAAGCTCAGGCGGCCGCCACCGCGCCACGCTTTTGCAGCACCCCGTAGCGGGCCATGGCGATGACCAGAAAGCCGAGCAGCACCCCGTTCAGCGTGTGCCAGATGAAGTGGGTGCCAAGGGGAAACGCGTCGCACACCACCAAATCCACCGTGCGGAAGGTGAGCGACACGGCAAACAGGATCGCCCCGGCAAGCAGCGACACCCCCGCAGCAACGCGCCCTGCAATCACCAGCACCCCGCCCACAAACAAGAGTCCCAGCAGCGGCGGGATGTAACCCTCTGAGCCGCGCAGTCCCTCGCCCACAAAGCGCTGCACAAACCCTTCACCAAAGAAGGAAAAGCTCATGAACGCCACGGTCGCCAACGCACAGCCCCACCACGGCAAGCCCGCAAACCGGCGCATCGCGAACACAAAATAAAAGACAATGAAAATCTGGATGAAGAGAACATCCGCGATCACCGCCCACACCGTCGCAAAGGTGTGGAACAGGAACGAGCCTATGCCAACGCACACGGTGATCGCCACCAACACAGCGATGGGCCAATCCGCAGCGCCCCTCTTCGCGGCAGCCCAATAGGCAATAATGGCCGCCAAAATGAACGCACCATTGGTGATGGCGTTGAACGGCTCAGCCCAGAACCCAGGACCCAGCCGCTCGCAGTAAAGGTCGAGCTGACGCGTCAGATCCATCCGCTCAGCCGCGTTCCGCGTCGAGCGCAGCGGCCGCAGCATCGTCCAATTCGCTCGCCCTGCGGTACGCCTCACGCGCGGTCAGCCGCGCGGCGTACGCCTCTAAAGCCGGGCGCGCCGGCATCAGCTTAAACATCAGCCCCCAGATCACCTGCGCGCCGAAATAAACATCGGCTGCCGTGAAACTGTCCCCGGCCACGTACGGCCGCTGCTCCACCATGCGCTCGATGGTGGCGAAGGTGAGTTCAGGGCTCCCATACCCCACGCTCCCCACCTTCTGCGCCGGCACCTCGATCTTGAGGTCAGTCGCCGTCACGGCCGCTTCCACCGGCCCCGCTCCGAAAAACAGCGCACGATAGTAGGCGCCCCGCTCCCCCAGCGGCGGCGCAAGCCCTTTGTCGGGAAACGCGTCCGCAAGGTAGGCGCAAATGGCCGCGCATTCGCTCACCACAGTGTCGCCGTGCACGATGGCCGGCACCTTCCCCATGGGATTAATGGCGAGGTACTCCGGCGTCTTCATCGCGGGGCCGTAGGTGAGCACCCTCGTCTCGTAGGGTTCGCCCAACTCTTCAAGCATCCACCGCACAATGCGCCCGCGCGAATTCGGGTGCGTGTAAAAGGTGATGCCGCCCATCAAGCTGCCCTTTCCCGGCGCGAATCCCGACACCGCCTTGTGACCGCGCAACACGGCCACGCCCGCGCCGCTTTTGCAAGCCGTTGCGCTCTAAGCAATGATCGGAAAACATACGGCCCGTGGGCGCAGTGAAAGAACGAAATATGTCGGTGCGGACTCAGGAAATTACTTTAGGAGTCGAGGAAGAATACCTCCTCGTCGATCCTGAAAGTCGCGGTCTCGCCATTGACCCGCCCAAGGGCTTCATGGCGCGCTGCAAGGACATCCTGGGCGACAAGGTCACACACGAGTTTCTCAAGACGCAGGTGGAGATCGGCACATCCGTGTGCCGCAATATTGCCGAAGCGCGGCAGGAAATCGTCGACCTGCGCCGCTGTGTGTCCGAGGCCGCGCGCGAGCACGGCATGGAAATCATCGCCGCCTCCACCCACCCCTGGACCCACTGGCACGAGCAGGAGCCGGTGGATCTGGAGCGCTACCGCATCCTGGGCGCGGAGCACCGCTCCCTCGCCCGGCGCTTGTCCATCTGCGGGATGCACGTCCACGCCGGCATCCCAGACAAGAACCAGCGCATCGACCTGATGGGCCAGGTCACCTACTTCATGCCGCACCTTTTGGCGCTCTCCACCTCCTCTCCGTTCTGGGAGGGGCGCGACACGGGTCTCAAAGCCTTCCGCCCCACCATCATGGGTGACCTGCCGCGCTCGGGCCTGCCGGAATTCTTTGAAAGCTGGAACGACTGGGAGGAACTCCTCGACGACCTTGCCACCACCGGCATGCTCAAGGACCCCACCCGCATCTGGTGGGATGTGCGCCCGTCCGACCGGCATCCGACCCTGGAACTTCGCATCTGCGACATCTGCACCGCTGTGGACGACTGCATGACGATCGCGGCCCTTTATCAGTCCATCATTGCGTTCCTCATGGATCATCAGCGCAGGAACCTGCGGTGGCGGCACTACCGCCGCATCCTGATTGCTGAAAACAAGTGGCGCGCCCAACGCTACGGCATCGAGGCTGATCTGGGCGATTTCGGACAGCGCTGCACAAAGCCCTTCGCCGACCTCATCGAGGAGATGATTGAGCTCTTGTCACCCTACGCCGACGCGCTGGGCTGCCTGGCGGAAGTGACCAACGCCCGCAACATTCTGACGCGCGGCACCAGCGCAGACGAGCAGTTGCGCATCTTCAACGACGGCGTCGCTGCCGGCGCGAGTGAGCGGGAGGCCCAGGTGGCCGTGGTAGACTGGCTGGTCAAACAAACGGTCGCCCACGATCAAACCGTGCCGGCGTAGGGCCGCGTTCCCGATGCAGTGTTTCCCCATGCAATGTCTGGGGATGGTGGCTTCCCAGTCACCCACGGCACAGGCATTGCGTTGCAGTGTTGGGACATAAACCCCAAGTGCGCACTCCGTGCAGGGCGCCCCGCCCCGCGCACCAGCACGATTGGAGGCTCGTCATGGAAACCAGCGCCAACGCCGCCGGACAGCCCGCCATCGATCCGTCCGCCCCCGCCCGCCCCGTGGCCGCGATGGCCCCTGTTCCAGGCATGTCCGCGGCGGAGGTGGACGCCTTCATCGCCCGCGGGCCCTTCCCCCGCGTCTCGCCCGGCAACGCCCAGTTCGCCTTCCGCGGCAATACGCTGTCGTTGGAGCTGGTGCGGTGGATCCACGCAGGCGTCAGCCGCTCAGCCTTCATCCGCGTGCCGGGCACGGACCTGTGG
>JBCDFB010000027.1:0-15018 GCA_039178655.1 Pseudomonadota bacterium
CGGCGACTTACGCCTTGCCGCACTCGCCGATGTTGCCGCCGTCAGCCGCCACCACTTCGCGCGGATGTTCGCGCTTGCAACCGGGATGACCCCCCATGCTTTTGTGGCCGCGCGGCGGATTGAGCGGGCGGCCGAATCAATCCGCGCCGGTGCAAGTGTTGCGCAGGCTGCTGCCGGCGTCGGCTACGCATTCGGCCATCGGTTCCGCGCAGCGTTTAGCGCGCAGTTTGCCTGCCCGCCCAGCCGCTATGCCCGCATGGTCAGGTGAATTGGCAAAGCAGTGACGTCAGAAGGCGCCGAAGATTGATGCGAGCGCCACCAGGGCACACAGGGCAATCAGCGGAAATACGACGGCGACCATAAATATGTCGAAGTAAGAGTCGCGGTGCGTCAGGTTACATATGGCAAGAACAGTAATGACCGCGCCGTTATGCGGCAGTGCGTCCAAGGCTCCGGAGGCGACCGATGTGACCCTGTGCATGGCCTGCAGTGACGTTCCGGTCTCTTCCGCAATGGCGACGTATGTGGGGCCGAGCGCCTCAAGCGCGATGCTCATGCCGCCTGACGCCGAGCCGGTGATGGCGGACAGGAGGTTCACGGCAATGGCAAGGGATATCAGCGGATTGCCGCCGCCAATATTGAGGACGAGATCGGCAATGACCTGAAAGGCCGGGAGCGCGGCGATGACGGCGCCGAACCCCACAAGGCTCGCCGTGTTGAAGATTGGCAGGACCGACGCTTCCGCGCCGCCATTGACGGACCCCCGCACATCGCGCAGCCGGCGCCCGCTGGTCGCCAGGATGAAGAGGCAGGAGGCGAGGAGCGCAACGATGATGGACCAGACGCCGCGCACTGCCTCAATATTGGTGGCGCCGAAACGCTCCTCGGCGAGATAGGTCGTATCAAGCCGCGGCACGACGAGTTCAACAAACAGGAAGTTGACGGCAACCACCAGCACCACCGGCGCAAATGCAAGGACTGGGTGTGGGCGGCCAACGACGGGATCGTCGGTCGCCATCGCCACATCCGCAGGCGCCGACCCTTCACCCAGCGCGCGCTGGCGGGTGCTGTGGTCCTCAACGTCGGGGACACTGTCCGCATGGTTGCCGTACCCCTCGCCAGCGAGACGCGCAGCGGCCGCGCGCCGCATCAGCCAGACCATGCCAAGGGACAGCATGATGAGCCCGGTGATGATGCCAAGGCCCGGCGCGGCAAAGCTTGTGGTGCCGAAGAACGGCATGGGGATCGCGTTCTGGATCGCCGGCGTCCCCGGCAGTGCCGACATGGTGAAGGTGAACGCGCCAAGGGCAAGGCTTGCCGGAATGAGCCGCTTCGGAATGTCAGCCTCTCGAAAGAGAGCGGCAGCGATGGGGAAGATGGCGAACGCGACCACGAAGAGCGAGACGCCGCCATAAGTCAGCAGGGCGCAACAAAGCACGACCGCCAGGACGGACTGTTGCCGACCCAAACGCCCAATGATTACGTCGGAGATGACGTTGGCCGAGCCGCTGTCGTCCATCAGCCGTCCGAACACGGCGCCCAGAAGGAAAAGCGGGAAGAACGCCACGACGAAGCCGCCAAGGTTCGTCATGAAAATCTGCGTGTAGGCGGCAAGCAGCGGGAGCCCGCCGGTCAACAGTGCGGCAAGAGTTGCCATCACCGGCGCCAGGATGATGAGCGAGATCCCGCGGAAAGCCAGATAGATGAGGAGCGCCAGCGCCGCAACGATGGCGAGGATGTCGATCATTCCGCCGCCTTGGCAGGCTTTTCTTCTTGCGCGGAGTGTTGGTGCGGGGCGTCGGCAATTCGGGTTCGGGGGACGTAATCGGACGACAGGTGTGCGGGTGTTCTAATGTCCTCAAGCACTTCCCGCGGGACCCAGGACGAGCGCACGCCCACGTCTTTACCATGTTCGGCAAGCCACTCTTCTGCGGACTGCCGGCCGAGGTCGTGGAGATGGCGCAGAAACTTCGGCTCCGGGTTCATCTTGCTCGACACGTTGAGCTTGAGCATTTCTTCCGCCGCCGGGATCGCGTGCAGGCGGCCATCCACATAGGCAGGGCGCTCAAGCCCTTCAGCATCGATCACCTGCTTGAGGAGGCCCACCGTCCGAAGCTCATGGATCAGGCTGGCGTTAAAGGTGATCTCATTGATCCTGTTGCTGATTTCGGCTGCATTGCCGGGCAGATCTTCCCGGACGAACGGGTTGATCTGGACAAGCAGAATGTCCCGCGCGTCGCTTTCGTTCAGGAGCGGCAGAAGGGGCGGGTTACCCATATACCCGCCGTCCCAATAATGCTCACCGTCCACCTCAACCGCGTGGTAGAGCGAAGGGAGGCAGGCTGAAGCGAGGGTGGTATAAACTGAGATTTCGCCTTTGCGGAAGATACGCCGTCGGCCAGTCCGCACGTTTGTTGCGGACTGAAAGATGTTTGGTGCCGCATCGCTGTTGATAAGCTCAAAGTCGAAGGTCTTTTCGACGATTTTTCGGAGTGGATTGAGATTGAGCGGGTTCCACTGATACGGCGACAGCATGGATTGCCATTGCTGAGCGGCCACGTAGCCGAAGGAGAAATCCATGCTCCACCGGCCGAGCATCCGGTCGATGGGGCCGCGCTGGATCGGGCTGAACGCTGCTACCTCCGCGACCCGTTGCCAGAACGTCTCCAGCAGCTCACCCACACGGTCGGGGCTTCCCTCCGCAAGGCCTTGGGCAAGGGCGACGGCGTTCATGCCGCCGGCGCTGGTCCCGCTGATCCCCTCGATCTTGAATCGCTTGTGCTCCACAAGGCGCGTCAGCACACCCCAAGTAAACGCGCCGTGTGCGCCACCGCCCTGCAACGCGATGTCGATTGGTATGCGGCTCTTGCTCATGACATGGGTCCTCCCATACTTGCGCCAGGCGTTTAGAAAGAAGTGTCCCGTAGGTTTGTTGATATTAACCAATCGGGGTTCGAGCAATATGCCATATCATGACAGTATACTGTCGTAGTTTGTCCGATAATTTTTCATTTTTTGATTGTGACGAAGTATTGCTCTGACAATAGGCGCTTTGTGATGCCGGAAGTGACAGGAGTGCCCACAATGCATGCAGCTATCGAGACAATCGCCGACATCACCGACCTGATCGTGGTCGTGCTGCTCACCTGCGGTATGCTCATTGCGATGGGTCGGGCAATTCGCCTGGTCTACCGCGCCGGGCCCACAAAGCGGGGCAAGGCGATGGAACTGGCCTACCGCAACCTGCGTATTGAGCTTGGCAAAACGCTACTTCTGGGCCTCGAAATACTGATTATTTCAGATATTTTGCATAGTATCGTCAAGCGAACGCTTGAAGAATTGGCAATCGTCGCCATGACGGTCGCGATTCGGATTGTTTTATCGTACTTTCTGGATCGCGAACTCTTACGATTGGATCACCGCCGTTCGCCAAATGACGTTGCTTGACTGCGCGCGCTGTTGCTGAAATCCAACATCCTGCCCTCAAACTAAGGCTTCGGACAATTGGCGACATCGGAGCGCCAAAGTTGTCCTCACCAGATACTTTATGCTGCCGGACACTTTCATGCGGTGAAGGCCAAGGTGGTCTGGGCTGTTGACTGGAGCGTGTTTGTGGAACGACAGTCTTGTGACCTCCTGAAAAGAATCTGTGCGCTTGCAGCACTTCTTATCGTCGCCGGGTGCGGCTCACTTCCCCAAGCGGTCATCGGCGCTGGCGACTTTACCGCCGCAGACGTGACGGCGAAGGGCGCAAAGGTGATCGACCTTTATCTCGCCACGTCACGAGCCCCTGACGAGAACGAGAAAATCTTGTTCTCAGGCGAGCGAGCCAACATCATCAGCTTCACCAGGCTGCAGGTTTCCATCCCGCCAAACCACCGGCCTGGAGAGATTGAGCGCCCCATTCGGACCATCCCCAATCCGAGGACCGAGTTTACGATCCTGGAGCCGGACGTCCTGCCCTCATCGAACGCCTTCATCGCCAGTCTGGACGCCGACCTTGCAAGGCGTCCGCGCAACGAGCGGGACGTTTTGGTGTTCGTCCACGGCTATAACACTGACCTTACCTCCGCGATCTTTCGCACAGCCCAGTTCGCCAATGACATCAACTATCCCGGCATTCCTGTGCTGTTTAGCTGGGCCTCGCGGGGCCGGACGCTCGATTACATTTACGACCTCAACAGTGCCCTCCATGCGCGCGATGCACTCCTGGAAACGGGCGAGGTGCTGTCCCGCACCAGCGCGGACGGCTTCAACGTTGTGGCCCACTCCATGGGGACGCTGTTGACCGTAGAGGCGATGCGTCAGGCGGTGCTCGCCTCGCCCAACCGCGGGCCGGAGAATTTTCGCGTCAGGAACGTCGCCCTTGCCGCGCCGGACATCGACATCGACCTTTTCCGACGCCAGCTTGAGGTGCTGCCCACCACCGGCATTCCCATCTACGTTCTGGTGTCCGATGACGACCGCGCTCTCTCCCTATCCACTTTCATTGCCGGGGGCCGCCAGCGGGTGGGGCTGGCCGACCTTGAGGAGCTGACGAACCTTGGCGTCATCGTCATCGACCTTTCAGCGGTTGAGGATCGTGACACCACATCACACACCAAGTTCGCCAACTCGCCTGAGGTGATCCGGATACTTGGCGATGGCCTGCGCGCCGGCAACACCTTGGAGACGCGCACCAACGAAGGCTTCCGCATCGCTGATCTTACCGGCGCACCCGCAACTGTGGTCCAGAGCGGCCGCGCGCTGGTGTTCGATTAAAGCCGGCGCAGCTTTGTTGGCCGTGCCGGAATGCCGGTGCGCCATTTGCTTTCAGTTCTTCAAACCGTTGCGTCTTTGCCGGCGGTACGCGGACGGGCTCTGGCCGGTCCACGCCTTGAAGGCGCGGCGGAAGGCGCGGTCATCTGAATAGCCAATGAGCGATGCCACCGCTTCCAGCGACAAGCTGAGGTCTTCCACAAGGCGTTCCGCGTCGGCGCGGCGCACGGTGTCGATCATGCTGCTGAGCGTTGTGCCGTGGGCGGCCGCCTTGCGCTGGGCGGATCGCACGCTCACTCCGGCCCGGGCGGCAACGGCGCCGGCCCGGTAATCGCCTGAGGCGGCGCTTTCCAAGATCGCCTGGCGAAGGCGGCGAAGCTCCTCCGGCACCCCTTCCTCATCAAGCTGAGCGCGCGCGAGCTGGAAGTGCGTTCTGACGTATTCGAAGAGTTCAAGGTTGGCCGCGTGAACGCGCGCATCCAGCAACGAGCGGTCAAACACGATTTGCGACAGCGGCTGATCGAAGCGCGTCGGCGCCCGCAACGCACTTTGGTACACCTCAAGCGCTCCAGCTTGTGCATGGCGAAAATCCACGCGCCGCGGTTTCACGTCCTTATGGAGAAGGGTGGCAACGATGCGTGATGCAAGGCCGGTCCCCACTTCGATCATGCGCCCACCGTCCAAGACTGACAGCGGATGCTCGGAGATGACAGACATTTCCCCCGTTTCCGGCGAGTCGTGAACTTCTAGCGACAAGCTGCCGGAGATGTAGGTGCGGTTTTCGATGAAGAAGTGGAGCGCTTCGCGCAACGTTGACGCAAAATGCGCCGCTTCAACGAGACCGCCGAGAAAGCTGAAGGGCGTTGCGCGCGCCATCGTCACGGAGGGGACCTCGTTGGGCCCCGCCTTATCCGAGATCAGTCGCCAGATGCGCGGTGCCGTGTCTTCCGGCATCCGGCTGTCAGCCGCAACAAGGGCCCGGCGATCAAGGCCCGTGGCGCCTTCAAGTGCTTCGAACGTCAGGCCCCGTGAAAGGGCAAATGACAGCGTCGCAAATGTCAGGCCTGGGATTGCTGTTGGGCGTTTATTGGTGGCTATATTTGTCCGTTCTGTGTCGTACATCGTCCTATTATCCCGTCGACAATCCGTGTTTCGTCACTCTTGCACCATGGAAAAGATTGCAATGAACATCAAAGTGCTGACCATTGCTGTTTTGGCCCGCCTGGGTTCGTCAGCAAAGCTGATGTTCGTCTTAGCGCTTACATTGGGTATGGTGACAGCCTGCACGCCTGAGGGGGAGCCCGCAGCCGAGGTGGAGCCCGTGCGCGGGCTTATCACACAGGAAATTGTGGCGAGCGAAGAGACGCTGGTGCGTCGCTACCCAGGTGTGCTGGAGCCGTCCGAGATTACACCTTTGTCATTTAAAGTCGCGGGTAAGCTCACAACGGTCGACTTGCAGGTGGGGGAGGAAGTCGCCGAGGGGGCGCTACTCGCTCAATTGGACGCGACCAGTTACCAAAACACAGTGGAGGAGCGCCGTGCGTCCCTGGATGAGGCAAGGGCGCTTTTGGAGCAAGATCAGAACACGCTGCGCCGGCAAGAGCAGCTGTTTGAGCGCAACGTCGTATCGCGTGTGGCAGTGGAAAATGCCGAGACCGACGTACGCTCCCGACGTGCCCAGTTGACGCAGGCTGAGCGCTCCCTTTCCACCGCCGAAGAGGACCTTGCCGACACCAAGCTCTTCGCCCCCTACCCGGGCCTGATCAATGCGGTGGAGGCAGAATCCTTCCAGACGATCTCCGCCGGCACCACAATCGTCTCGATCTACCAGGCGGATGCGTTCGAAGTGTCCTTCTCCGTGAACTTTGCGACCGCGTCGCGCCTGGTGGTGGGCACCCCGGCCACTGTGCGTCTGGCGGATGACCCAAGTGCCGCCTTTGAGGCGACGGTGACAGAGCTTGGCGAGCGGGCTGACACTGTGTCCTCTTTCCCGGTTGTTGTGACGCTCCTTGAAACCTCCGACTTTATGAAGGCCGGGATGGCTGTCGAAGTGTCGCTCTCGTTCTCCCTGCCGGAGGCGACAGGGTTTCTGCTTCCCATGAGCGCTGCCATCAACGAGGGGCAAATCCCGCCTCATTCGCCGGGCGATCGGGTCCCCGTCGATGTTTACGTGTTTGACCCGGCAACAAGCACGGTTGTCCGACGTACTGTGGTGATGGGCGGGATCCGTGAAAATCAGCTGGTGGTGGTTGAGGGGTTGAGCGAAGGGGAGCGTGTGGCCACTGCGGGCGTGTCGTTCCTGCGCGATGGGATGAACGTCACCCTCGTACAGCGGGGCACCTGAGAGTGGGCGCCCTTACCAACTTCGCGCTCTCTCGCTCCACCTTCACCACGCTCGTCATGATCGTGATTCTGGCGGTGGGCGTCTCCAGCTATCTGCAGCTTCCCAAGCGCGAGAACCCCGAAATCACGATCCGCACCGCTGTGGTGATCGCAGAGTTTGACGGAATGGCGCCCGGGCGGGTTGAGGATCTCATTGCCATCCCGCTGGAGCGTAAAATCCGCGAGATCGCGGACGTGGACACCATCGAAACGGTGATCACCACCGGCCGCGTGATGCTTTACCCGGCGCTGCGCGATGAAGCGAGTGCGAGCGACATTGAAGCCTCATGGGAGGATCTGCGCAACAAGATGAACGACATCGCGCCGGAGCTGCCGGAAGGCACAGTCGGCCCGATGGTGAACACCAACTACGGCGACGTCTCCATCGCCACCATTGCGGTGACCGGCGACGGCTTTTCCATGGCCGAGATCGAGGACGCTGCGGAGACCCTGCGCCGTCAGCTCTCGCCCCTTGATGGGATCGCCAAGATCACCCTTTACGGCGTGCAGGACGAGCGCATCTGGCTCGACCTCGACACGCGAAAACTTGCGTCCGTCGGCGTGCAGCTTGACCAGCTGCTGAATGATCTTGCGGCGCAGAACGTGATCCTGCCGGCCGGCGAGATCGATGCCGACGGCACCCGCGTTGTGCTGGAGGCAGACGGCGATTTGAGCTCCGTGGACGCCATTGAGAGCGTGCTCACCAAAGTGTCCGGTCTTTCGGGCTATGTGCGCCTGAGCGACCTTGTTGATGTCCGTCGCGGCTACGTAGAGCCGAAAGAGACACCGGCTTACTTCAACGGCGAGCCTGCGGTGATCCTCGCCGTGGAGATGACGCCCGACACCGACATTCAAGTGCTGGGTGAAACGCTGAAGGCGGAAGTGCCGAAGCTGCAAGCGCTCCAGCCCATCGGGATCTCGTACAATTTTTCGACCTTCCAGGACGAGAACGTCACCGCATCCATCAACAATGCCCTCCAAAACGTGGGGCAGACTTTTGTGGTCGTTCTGCTGGTCATGCTGGTCTTTCTCGGCCTGCGGGCGGCTGTGGCGATTGCCTGCATCGTTCCCTTTACGGTCGCCATTGCGCTGCTTGCCATGAGCGCGCTTGGCATTGCCGTGGAGCAGGTCTCCATCGCTGCGGTGATCATCTCCCTCGGCCTCCTCGTGGACAACGGCCTTGTGGTGGTTGAGGACATTGAGGGACGGGTAAAGGCAGGGGAGGACAAGCGCGCGGCCGCGCGGGCGGCCGGCAGCCAATTCGCCATTCCCCTCGCCGTTGCCTCCATCACGACCGTTTCGGCCTTCCTGCCGATGCTATTGGTGCCCGGCACGGAAGGGGAGTTCTCATACTCGCTCGGCATGGTCGTCGCCGCCATGCTCATCGGATCTTGGCTGACGGCGCTTTACATTTTGCCGCTCATTTGCGTTTGGATCTTGCGTGTCAGTGGCGACGCAAAGCCGAAGCCGCCTTGGCTCGCCCGCGCATACGGTGGGGTCGTGCGGCGGACCATGCGCTTCGGCATTTTGGTTATCCCGCTGGTCTACGGCGCCGTCGCCTTCAGTGCGACGCAGTTTTCGCGGGTGCCGGCGGAGATGTTCCCGCTCAGCGAGCGCGCGGACCTCATCGTCTACATGGATATGCCCAAGGGCACTGCCATCTCCGAGACCGAGCGTCAGGCGCTGGCGGTGGATGCTTGGTTCTCTGACGAGAACATCAACCCTGAGGTCTCCGACACGACCATATATGTGGGCGAGGGCGGCCCGCGCTTTTACCTGTCCCTCGACCCGGCAAAGCCTGATGAGGCAAGCGCCTTCCTCCTCATCAACACCCATGACGGGGCGGGTGCAGAGGCAATGGTTGAGCGCGCGCGGCGCGTTCTTCCGGCCGAGCAGCCGGCCGCGCGCTACCGCATCACCCGCCTTTCCCAGGGCGGAGCGGAGTCCGGAATTGTGGAGGTGGAGATCCGCGGGCCGGACGGCGATGTGCTGCTTGAGGCATCGCGAAATGTGGAGGCCGCATTCGCCGAGCTCCCCAACATCGTTCAGAACGAAACGGACTGGGGCAACAAGGTCCTCAAAGTCATCGTCGACATTGCGCAGGATAAGGCGCGTGAATTCGGAGTCACATCCCGCGACATCAGTGAGTTGATGGACGCCTACTTCTCGGGGACCGCCTACTCCACGTTTCGCGAGGGGGATGAGCAGATCCCCATTGCTCTGCGCGCCTCACAGGGCAGCCGCGACAGCCTTGAGGACCTTGCCAACCTGTCCATTGCCGCAAATGGCCAGCTTGTTTCCATCGATCAGGTGGCAAGTTTCCGGCCTATACTAGAGTATTCGTCAATCCGGCGCGAAGATCAGGTCCGGCAGATCATAACTTCCGGGAAGAGCACAAGCCTTTCAGCCGCGGAGACGCTGGAGCGGATAACGCCAACGCTCAACGCTCTCAATCTCGGGCCGGAGTATTCCATCTCAATCGGCGGAGAGATTGCCGATAGCGAAGAGGTGTACGCAAAGATCGGCGGCAACTTGCCATTGGCGCTCGGTGTGATGCTTGTTGCACTGGTATTTCAGTTTAACTCCTTCACCCGAACGCTGGTGACCATCGGCACCATTCCGATCATCCTGATCGGGGCGCCCTATGCGCTCCTATTTGCCGGTCAGCCCATGTCGTTCTTTGCGGTTTTGGGGCTGATGTCGCTGATGGGTATCATCATCAACAACGCGATCGTCCTCATCAATCAGATCGACATTGAGCGTGAGATCATGCCGTTTGACGATGCCCTAGTGACGGCCGCGCAGAAGCGCGCAAAGCCCATCATGCTCACCTCGCTCACCACGATTTTCGGTTTGATGCCCATGGCGCTGTCCGGCGGCGCGCTGTTTGAGCCGATGGCGACGATCATGATTGGCGGATTGTTGTTCGCCTCGCCCATCACGTTGTTCTTTGTGCCGTGCGCTTGTTACCTCTTAATGAAGCCCCGCGGCCGCAAAACTGAGGAAATCGCCGCAACGACGTGAGCCCGCAGCCCTTTACGGGAAGGACCACCACACGCCGAGTTTACCGCCAAACTCCTGGATGGTGTTTTTGCCCAAGACGGTCGCGATGCCGCCCAATTCCAGCTCGATGCGGTCGGAAAAGCGATGGACGATGGAAAGGCCAACCTTCGTGTGGTGGGAGGTCCCGTCCACATCCGCCGTCGTGAACGTCTGACCGATGAGCATCCAGCGTGGGAGCACCTTTGCGCCAAGCGTCAGGTCCAGGAGTAGCTCGTCCTTGTCGTCAGCCTCCAGGCGCATCCTGTACCCGGCCGATGCGTTGGCGAAAAAATGCCGACCGAGGGCCTGATGACCCGCGCCCATTTCCGCTCTCGCCTCCACTAATGCACCGTCTGATTGGGCGCGCGCTCCGGTGCTGTCAAAGCCGCCGGTGGATGCAAGCCCCTGAAGCGAGGCGACGAACCGGCCGGTGTGCCAAAGGCGCACCCGCGCGCCCGCGGCGGCGCTCGCAAAAGTCTGGGTCCGCCAATCGTAGAAGATGCGGGGGTTGGGTTGGTTTGGGTCGAAAATCGGATCAGCAACGCGCGCGCGATAGATTTCGCCGAACGAGTATTCGTCACGCAGTTCCGCGCGGACGATGCCGGTCAACCAGTCCCGCACGCCGTATTCAAGCGCTCCCTCCAGCGTAAACTTGCGGTACTCGGGCACCTTCACCAGCTTACCGTCGTCGTCGAAGCCGTGATCGCCATAGGTGAAGCTGGAGGTGACGTACGTGCGCGTCTGCCCGCGCTCCAACGTCCACGCGCTCGCCCCGGCAATGTCGTGCGTGAACGCCAATGCGATAAACGCTGCCGCAATGGGGAAAAAAGCGGCCCGCATGGCAGGTGCGAATGCCAGCAACATCCTTTGCGTGCCGCTCCATTTGTCCACAACTCAATATTGTGGACATACAACAACCTATCATTGAAGTACAGCGCCGCTTGTGCTGCGAGCGCGACGCGGTATGGTGCCGCCGCATCGCGAGAGTGGCGGAATCGGTAGACGCAGACGACTCAAAATCGTCCGCCGAAAGGCTTGGGGGTTCGAGTCCCCCCTCTCGCACCATCTTTGCTGCGCACCAACGCTCCGTGCCGTCTTTATACTGGGCCGCGGTGCAGGGGGTTTGCCCAAAGGCGCATTTACCTTTGACCGGCCTGAAGACAGGGGCTGGTCGGTGTGTGGAGCAGTATGGCGTCACTGAGCGCGGGCGTGCGGTGCTGTCGGGGCAGCGCGCCGGCAACGAATACGCGCCGTAAAGCACGCACTAAGCGGGACGAGCGCATCTGCGACTTAAGATTGCGAAATTGGGCCAGCACCATTCGACCAACGCTGAGATGCACCAGTTCCAAAGGCCTACGCATGTTCCTTGTCGCTCAGATTGCCTCAATCTCAGCGGGATGGGCGCTTGCGTGAGCATGACCCGTTCGCAACTCGCGCAACGCACCTCACCGCTTGACGGCTTATGCCGAGGCACCCTCCGCGCCGTCGGAGGGAACTGTGTTAAGCGCTGACTACGTGGCTTATCCCAGGGCCGGGCGGTCTTCGGGTCGCAGGGAAACCCGCTCACACTTGCGTTGATTTCTTCGGCGTTCGCCGATCAGGTCGGCAGATGCGGGGCGCAAGCCACGCAGCGTTACAGCGAGAACTGTTCCCGGTCGCTGTGCTTGTTGAAGCTGTCGCGCGTGTTGTCGAGCACACCTTGGAGGTGGTCGAAGATGCGTTTCACCTCTTCATCCGTGTAGGCGTAGGTGCTGGAGTTCGAAAGATTGCGAACGCGACGCAGCGTCGTCTCAACGTTTCTCACCCGTCGGATCGCGGCATCTCGAAATTTTTGCGACTTTTGAACACTGTTCTTGGTCATCTTTGCCGTCCAAGCTCGTTCTGTCTGCCATACAACCATGCGGAAAAATATGACATGCTGTCAACCCAAAATTGATTACGGATTGCGAAAAATGTCATTGAACCGTTGCGGCGCGAATGGAAAATTATTCCTTGGGCGTTGTGCCCGCCGCGCATTCTGATGGTTCACAAAATTGCATTTGGACAATGCCCGCCGGGCCGATCGGCGCATTGCGAGGACGCTGCACCCGCTCCAAATTGATCGCCATGGACGATCTCTCGCGCATCAAAAACGCGCCGGAAAGCGGTGCGGACAGGGCCCATGGGCTGGAGGAGGTGCGCTTTCGCCGCAGCACCAGCGGCGCGACGGGCTTTGACCTGATCGCCGAGACCGTCAAGCGTTTGCCCAATGCGCCCGGTGTCTACCGGATGCTGGATGAGGCCGGCGACGTGCTTTACGTGGGCAAGGCGCGGAGCCTCAAGAAGCGGGTGGTCAGCTACTCCAGGCCCACCGGCCTTTCCTCGCGCCTCATGAGCATGGTGAACCGCACCAGCGCCATGGAGTTCGTCACCACGCAGACCGAATCCGAAGCGCTGCTGCTGGAAGCAAACCTCATCAAGCGCTTCCGCCCGCGCTTTAATGTTCTGCTGCGCGATGACAAATCCTTCCCCTACATTTTGCTGACCGGGGATCACCCCGCTGCGCAGATCCTGAAGCATCGGGGCGCTCACTCACGCAAGGGCAGCTACTTCGGGCCGTTTGCATCCGCCGGCGCCGTGGACCGGACCATCAACGCGCTGCAGAAGGCGTTCTTGATCCGCTCCTGCTCTGATGCGGTGTACGACAGCCGGACACGGCCGTGCCTGCTGTGGCAGATCAAACGCTGCTCTGCCCCATGCACCGGCGAAATCTCCATTGAGGACTACGGCAAGCTCATCGCGGAGGCGAAGGCGTTTCTGTCCGGCAAATCCCAGGCGATCCGGCGTACCCTTGCTGCAGAAATGGAAGCTGCTGCGGAAGATCTGGAGTTCGAGCGTGCCGCCATCATCCGTGATCGGCTGGCTTCCCTTAGCCATGTGGACAGCCACCAGGGCATCAACGCGGCGGGGATCGAGGAGGCGGATGTTTTCGCCGCACACCAAGAAGGCGGCGAGACCTGCGTGCAGGTCTTCTTCTTCCGCACCGGACAGAATTGGGGTAACCGCGCCTTTTTCCCGCGCGACGAGGGGCTTGATGCGCCGGCGGTGCTGGAGACGTTTCTTGCGCAGTTCTACGACGATAAGCCTGTGCCGAGGGCGCTTTTCCTGTCCCATGATTTGCCGGAAAGCGATCTGCTGGCGGAGGCGTTCTCCGCCAAAGCCGGCCGTAAGGTGGAGGTCATTGCCCCCAAGCGCGGCACCAAGCGCGAGCTGGTCGACCACGCCCTTGCCAATGCGAAAGAGGCCCTTGGCCGCCGCCTTTCCGACAAGCATAGCCAGCAGAAGCTGCTCGCCGGCCTGGGTGAAACATTCGGCCTGTCGCAAGCGCCGCGCAGGGTTGAGGTGTTTGACAACTCCCACATCATGGGAGCGCAAGCCGTGGGCGGGATGATCGTGGCGGGGCCGGAGGGTTTTTCCAAGCCGCACTACCGCAAGTTCAACATCAAGAGCGAAGAGATTACCCCCGGCGATGATTTCGGCATGATGCGCGAGGTGCTGAAGCGGCGTTTCTCCCGCCTCATGAAAGAAGCGCCTCGTAGCCCCGAAAATGGGGGCGGGGGTGGTGATGATGCTGCAAGCGAGGACGAAACATTGGGGCCGTGGCCGGACGTTGTACTGATCGACGGGGGGGCGGGTCAGCTAAAGGCCGCGCAGACTGTCATGGCTGAGCTGGGGATTGAAGATGTTGCGCTAATCGGCGTCGCAAAAGGGGTGGATCGGGACGCCGGGCGGGAGGAGTTTCATGTGCCCGGCAAAAAGCCCTTCCGCTTGCCGCCGCGCGATCCGGTGCTTTACTTCGTGCAACGGTTGCGGGACGAGGCGCATCGTTTCGCCATCGGCGCCCACCGCGCACGGCGCAAGAAGGCATTAACGGCCAACCCGCTTGATGAGATTGCCGGGGTGGGGACGGCGCGCAAGAGGGCGCTCCTCAAGCACTTCGGCACCGCCAAGGCCGTCGCGAAGGCTGGTATAGACGACCTCACTGCGGTGGACGGAATCTCCGAAAGCGTCGCCAGAAAGGTGTACGATCATTTCCATGCCGAAAACGCACCCACCTCGCGATGACTGAGAAGCCATGAGCCACGACCAGAACCGGCGCGGGGATGGGCAACAGCTGCCGCACGCATCGGGCGAGCATGTTGCGCCCCCTGGGCCGGACGCGCAGCCCGCCGCCGCATCCGCGCAGACGACACCACCTGCCGAGCCTCCTGCACCGCCACCCTCGGGCGGTCCAACGGCGCAGGAGGTGCAGCCGCAACCTGCGCAAGGCGATGGGCGGCCGACCGCTGCCGGCACCCACGGCGGACCGGCCACGCACGTTCACGCTGACGGCCGCGCAAGTGATGGTGCGACCGGCGGCGCGCCGCAGGCAAGTGCACCGGCACCTGCGCTTCCCTACGGTCAGACAGGGGCGCCCCCGCCCGTTGCGAACATCTCGCTCCCCAATCTTTTGACCGGCATTCGCTGCATCTGCGTTCTTGTCCTGGCGCTGATGCTGGTGTGGCCCTTCGGCGGGCCGTTCCTCACCGGGGCGCTTGTGATCTTCGCGTTCGCTGCTCTCACCGACTGGTTGGACGGACAGCTTGCCCGCGCGCTCAACATGCAAACGGATTTGGGGCGGATGCTCGACCACATGGCCGACAAGCTCCTGGTCTGCGTGACGCTCCTTTCAATGTGCGCCGCCGGTCTGCTTGACGGGCTGAACGCCTTTGCCGCCGCACTCATCGTAGCGCGAGAGATCTTTATCTCTGGCCTCCGCGAACATTTATCCGGCCGCGGCGTAGTGGTGCCGCCGTC
>JBCDFB010000028.1:0-14997 GCA_039178655.1 Pseudomonadota bacterium
GTCGATGAGGGCGGCGCGGCTGTCAATGTCCAGGTGGTTCGTCGGCTCGTCGAGGATGAGGAGGTTGGCGCCATCCATGGTGGCAAGGCCCAGCATGAGCTTTGCCCGTTCCCCGCCGGACAAATCCTTCGCCGGCGTGTCCATCCGGTCGGTGGACAGCCCCATTTGCGCAACGCGCGCCCGCACCTCCGCCTCCCCGTCGAAGCGGACCTTGGCGCGCACATGGTCCACCGGCGTCTCACCGGGCATGAGTTCGTCAAGCTGATGCTGGGCGAAGTAGGCAATCCCCATGCGCTCGGCGCGGGTGAGGGCGCCGTCCATCGTGCCGAGCTTTCCGGCGAGGAGTTTTGCGAGCGTCGACTTTCCGTTGCCGTTGGCGCCCAGGAGGGCAATGCGGTCGTCATCGTCGATGCGCACGTTGACCCGGCGCAGAATGGCTGTGTCACCATAACCCACGGCAACCCGCTCCAGATTGAGGATGGGCGGGGCGAGTTCGCGCTTGGGCGGTGCAATGCGAATGGGTGGCATCGCCACATCAAGGATCGGTTCGGGTGGGTCCATGTTGGCGAGTTTTTTGAGCCGGCTTTGGGCCTGGCGCGCCTTTGTGGCCTTGGCGCGGAACCGGGCGACGAACGCCTCCATGTGGGCGCGCTCAGCCTCCATCTTCTCCGTGCGGCGCTGCACAGCCTCGGCCCGGGCGCGCCGCTCCTTCTCGAAGGCTGAATAGTTGCCGCGGTAGGCGACAAGCTTGCCGTTGTCCACGTGCAGGATGGTTTGGGACACCACGTCCAGAAGGTCCCGGTCGTGGCTGATGACGATGACGGTGTGCGGGTACCGGGCGAGGTAGGTCTCCAGCCAAACGGTGCCCTCGAGGTCCAGGTAGTTGGTGGGCTCGTCCAGCAGAAGGAGGTCAGGCTCGCGAAACAGGATCGCGGCGAGCGCAACGCGCATGCGCCAGCCGCCTGAGAAGGATGCGCATGGCTGGCGCTGGGCGGCATCGTCGAACCCCAGGCCGGACAGGATCGACGCGGCGCGGGCTTCGGCAGAATAGGCGTCAATGTCGGCAAGGCGGGTGTGGATCTCCGCAATGCGCATGGGGTCCGTCGCGGTCTCCGCCTCGGAGAGGAGGGCAGCGCGCTCGGTGTCGGCGGCGAGGACCGTTTCGATTAGGCTTTGGTCGGTGCCCGGCGCCTCCTGGGTGACGCGGCCAATGCGCTGGCCTTCCGCCAACGAGATGTCCCCCGATTCTGCCGACAGTTCCCCGCAGATGAGATTGAAAAGCGTGGTCTTCCCGCAGCCGTTGCGGCCCACCAGGCCCACCCTCGCGCCGGACGGAACGGTTGCGCTCGCCCCTTCAAACAGGGTGCGGCCCTTGATGCGATAGGTAAGGTTGCGGAGTGTGAGCATTGGGTGCCGATGTGCAGCCCGAGCACGGCATGCGCAAGGGCTTCGGCAGCAACGGCGACGGGACGTGAGGTGGTTGACGATATGCACGACTTTGGCGAGCGCGATGCGCCCTTCCGCACCAAGCTCCAGGTGCTGTTCTCAGCCAACGGGCGGCGGGCGGTGGTGTTGCGGCGCGGGCCGAAGCTGCACAATCGTCTGCTGGTGTGGGACCTGCCGTCGGACGAGTTGGTGACGGGCCAATGGATGAAGGGGACGGTTGAGCTTTGGGATCTCGATCCGCAGGGTGAAAAACTCCTTTACTGGGCCAGGCAGTGGCACCGCACGGCGCCGCGGCGTGAGGAGCACGAGGCTGTGCCCGGGGCCGGCGAGGACGGGCCCGACGAGGCGAACTGGGAGCCGCGCCATCAGCCTGCCCTTGTGCGGCGGGGCCGGCGCGTTCCGCGCTATATGCGATCCTCAGAGCAGACGCCGGCACGGCCCATGCGGCGCCGGCCAAGGCGCAATGAGGGTTTGTGGACGGCAGTGTCCCGCCCGCCCTACTTCACGGCGCTCGCCATTTGGCCGTGTTTCGGCCACTGGACGGGTGGCGGGGTCTTTGAGGGGGCCAACACGATCAGGCTCCAGGAAAGCGCCGACGGGCTTGTGCCGAAGGTCAATGCGAAGCTGCCTAAGGACCTGACGATCAGGCGGTTTTCCGAGCTGGGGCGCGTCCCAGACGTGAAGTGGTGCGCGGATCGGGGGGTTGAGCCGGGTAAGCGCGCGCGCTTTGGGGCGATGGAAGCGATGCTCGCAGCGGCAGGGGTGCGCTGGATCGAGTTTTTTCATGAGGCGGGCAAGGATCTTCTGTTCGGCGCGGACGGCCAGCTTTTCCGATTGCGGCATTGGCTGAAGGTGCCTGAATATCAACGTGTTGACGCATCAGTGCGCGTTGCGGATCTGCGGGGGATGACGTTTGATCTGGTGCCCCCGCCGGAGGAAGCGCTGCTCTGGCCGCGGGGAGCAAGGGGCAAACCCAGCAAAGTGCCGCGCCCGACCGCGCGCTAGAGGTTTTCCCGCTCGCAAGCGACGCGATGCAATTGAGGTCAAAGTTCGATAAGGGATTGCTGAACCAGCATGGGCAGGTGAGAAATGGGCGGCTGCCGCTCCAAAGGCCTAGACCTATCAGGGAACTGTTGGCCAAGGGCGCACGGTCCGGGATCGGGTCGGCCGGCGGCATTGGTTCAACACGCTCGCCACAGCAGTTTTGATCGGCCTTCTTCGGATGATCTCCAACGTTTGGGCGCAAACGGATGAGGTGTGCTTGTGGCCCGTGGAGGATGCGCAAATGCGTGTCCTGGGGAGCGGCGGCGCAATCGGGAAGTATGCGCCCCTTGAGCTGCCCGCCTCCGGCCGGAGGGCTCGTTGCACGCCACGATGGGAATTCGCGGCGGCAATCCGCAGCGCATCGTCATTTGCTATCTGCGGCCACTTGATCAAGGCAGCGAAAGCTTGGTGGATGTGTTTGCCCCAGACGGGGCACCGCGGCTCGATCCGTCCGGCGGGGTGATGGTCCAGTTCTTCGAGCCGGCGGGCTCCGCCACCGCCCACGGCGAGGGCCGCTCGGTGGGCAAGGATGAGTGCAACTGGGATGCGGCAGGGGGCTGACTCGCCCGGCGCACCAAGGATTGCTGCAACTCGACATTCGCCCTGGCGGATCAGCACTGTCGGAACCTTATCGCGGCGCCGGACTTCATCGACGATGTGCACCGTTCGTCGGGTGAGCACAATCACGGGACCCGATTTATGGGCTTTAGTGTTCGAGGGGCTCGAAACAGCGCCGCACCGGCCGGCCGTCCGAAGGCGGGCAAACATCGTCATCGTCGCGAGCTTGCGCTGCGGACCGTGACCCTGTTGACGCCCCATGAACCGCTGAGCAGGGCCAAGCAGCGTGCCGGCGCGGCCACCGACGGCGGGTATGTGGTGCTCACCGATCCAGACATTGGCTTTGTGATGAGCTACGGGGTTGGGCCGACCTCGACCTTCGAACAGCATTTCGTTGAGTTGGGCGTCCCTGTTTTCATGTTCGACATGACGGTCAGCGGAACAAGGCTTGACCATCCACTGGCAACGTTTGTGCGCGAGGGCGTCGCGCCCGTGCCAGACCCGTCGGCGGCGATGGACACCGTGGACGCCCATCTGCATCGCTTTGGGTTAACCGGGCGCCGCGACGGGCTTTTGCAGATGGACGTGGAAGGCGCGGAGTGGGATGTGCTGGATGCAATCAGCACCGAGACCCTATTGAATTTCCGCCAGATCGTTCTTGAGCTGCACCACCTGCAGCGGATCCACAAGAATCCACAATTTAGCCGCGTATTGGAGAAGCTTACGGAGCGCTTTTATCTCGTCCATATCCACGCCAATTCCTTGGGCATGCTAGTCGATTTCGCAGATTTTTCGGTTCCGAGTCTGCTTGAAGTGACGTTCGTGCGGAAAGATTTGGTGGAAGTGGGGCCAAATCAAACAGTCTTCCCGACAGAGTTGGACTATCCGAACCGGCCCGGCACGCGCGATCAAGTGATGAACAGTTTCCCCTGGCTGCCCACGTCTCTCCGCGATGCTGAACTGTCGGCAAAGATTGAGGCGTGCGTCTTGCGCCTCGCTCAGCGCGCCGAGGGGTGAAGCCGGGCACGCCGCTGCGCCTTCAGCACGCGTTGTCCGGCGTTGTGGCGATTGCTACATCCGCGGCCATGAACACGATCCACACTGCCTTCCCCGCCGAGGCGCAGCTCAAGCCGCAGATTGCGCGGCGGCGCACCTTCGCGATCATCTCGCACCCTGACGCGGGCAAGACCACACTGACGGAGAAGCTGCTTTTATTCGGCGGCGCGATCCATCTGGCGGGCGAGGTGGCGGCGCGGGGCGAACGGCGGCGCACCCGGTCCGACTGGATGGAGATTGAAAAGAAGCGCGGCATCTCCGTCTCCTCCAGCGTGATGATGTTCGAACGGGACGGGATCGTCTTCAACCTCTTGGACACGCCGGGCCACGAGGACTTTTCCGAAGATACCTACCGCACGCTGACGGCTGTTGATTCGGCGGTCATGGTGGTGGATGCGGCCAAGGGGATCGAGGCGCAGACGCTAAAGCTCTTTGAGGTTTGCCGGCTGCGGGACATTCCCATCATCACCTTTGTCAACAAGGTGGACCGGGAGGGGCAGGACCCTTTCGCGCTGATGGACGAGGTGGCCGACAAGCTTGCCCTGGAGCTTTCGCCGGTGACGTTGCCCATCGGAATGGGCGGGCAGTTCCACGGCGTCTTCAACCTCACCACCAACGACTTTCACCTTGTGAAGGAGGGCGGCGGCACAGGATACGGCGGGACGGAAAAACTTTCCGGGATTGATGATCCTGCGCTCGACAAGGCGGTGGAGGGGAGCGTTCTTGAGGAATTCCGCACCCAGGCCGAGCTTGCCAAGGAAGCGATGCCGCCGGTGGACATGACCGCTTACCGCGAAGGTCATCTGTCGCCGGTGTTCTTTGGCTCGGCGCTGCGCGACTTTTGCGTTGGCGATCTGCTGGATGGGCTTGCCGCGTGGGCGCCGCCGCCCCGCCCGCAGCCCGCTGGCGAGGAGGCCGTTGACCCGGGGCGGGACGATGTGAGCGCGCTGATCTTTAAGGTTCAGGCGAACATGGACCCCAACCACCGGGACAGGATCGCCTTTGCGCGCATTTGCTCAGGCCGCTTTTCCCGCGGGATGCGCCTTTCCCACGCGGGCTCCAACAAGTCGCTGGCGGTGACGGCGCCGATCTTTTTTCTCGCCGAGGAAAGGGAATTGGCCGAGGAGGCGTGGGCGGGCGACATCATCGGGATCCCGAACCACGGTGCGCTTCGTGTGGGCGACACCCTTTCAGAAAAGGGGGATGTGCGCTTTACCGGCCTTCCGCGGTTTGCGCCGGAGATTTTACGCCGTGTGCGGCTCGGCGATCCGATGAAGACCAAGCAGATGCGCCGCGCGCTGCAGGATCTTTCGGAGGAGGGGCTTGCCCAGGTGTTCCGCACCCACCTTGGCGGTGACCACATTGTGGGCGTGGTGGGTGCGCTGCAGCTTGACGTGATGGCCTCGCGCGTGGCGGCGGAATATAAGGTTGCCATCGATTTCGAGCCGGCACCGTTTGCCACCGCCCGTTGGCTTGCGGGTGACCCTAAAGCGGTGAAGGACTTTGTGGATACCAACCGATCCACGCTCGCCGATGACGTGGACGGTGACCCGGTCTACCTCGCCCGCAACGCGTGGGAGCTGAACTACACGCGGGAGAAGCACCCTGACGTGCGCTTTGTGGAGGTGAAGGAGATCGGGTGAGCGAAGAGCCGGCCAAACCGCTCACGAAGTCGCAAGAAGCGCGCATAAAACTCCTGTCCGACTTCATCAACCGAGTGGCTGTGAACTTCGTGACCTTCGGTTTTTTTACGCCGGCCGCGCTGCTTCTTGATCAGTTTTCCGCACCAGTTTGGCTGGTCGTGATTATTTCGGCAGCTTTTGTCACGAGTGCAGGCGCGCTATATATTGTTGCGAGGGGAGTGCTGGGAAGGTTGGATTGATGGACTACGCAATCGCATCGCTGAGCGCTCTTGGCATGACACTGTTGCTCGTTGCGTTCCTTTACTTCGTGGTTGAGCGGGACATCACGAAGCGGGATTAGCCGTGGCGGCTCGGTTCGTCGTCAAACGGGGAGAGCGTTCGTGTCCTTCACCGTGGAGACGACGATGCGGGATTGGACGTCGCTGACGAGATCGGTGGCGAGGAGTTTGAAGCGCAGGAACTCGTCGTATTCCTTGATGTCGGCCGCGACCACCTTGATGAGATAGTCCACCGCGCCGGTGATCCTTTCGCACATGACCACCTCCGGCCAGCGCTGCACCAAGCTGTCAAACCTTTCCATATTGTCGGCAGAAGGAAGCGCCAGCTTGACGAAGGCGTAGGACGTGAAGGGGAGGCCGACGGCTTCTTGGTCCACCAGCGCCACGATGCGCTTCAGCACCCCACCATCGCGCATCCGCTTGATGCGCCGCCAACAGGGGGTTTGGCTGAGGCCCACCTCGGCTGCGATCTCGGCCACCGGGCGTGAGGCATCCGTCTGCATGGCACGCACGATTCGAAGGTCGGTGGCGTCTAGAGTAAATTCTTTCATCTCTCTCGCTATTCTGAGAAGAATATCGCGCTCTTGCGCCTTTCGGTGGCGTAAATAGCATAGATCGTCCCCGAAAAGCAGAACATCTTACATTGGCAAAGTTCTGCTTTTGGGTGGGGCCATGACGCGCGCCATATCGCTATCGGATAAGTACGAGTTGAACCGCGGCCGTGTGTACTTGACCGGCATACAGGCGCTGTTGCGCGTCGCCATCGACCAGCGGCGGCTCGACGCGGCGGCCGGCCTTAAAACGGCGGGCTTTTTCTCAGGCTATCGCGGCTCGCCCCTGGGGGGCGTGGACCAGGAGCTGTTGCGCAACGCAAAACGCCTCGATCCCCTGGACATTCATTTCACGCCTGGCGTGAACGAAGAGTTGGGCGCCACTGCCGTTTGGGGCACTCAGAAGATCGGCCTTGCGGGGAAAGGGTCCGACTACGACGGCGTGTTTGGGATTTGGTACGGCAAGGCGCCCGGCGTGGATCGGGCGGGCGATGCGCTGAAACAGGCGAACGCGTCCGGCACCGCGGAGTTTGGCGGCGCGCTTGCCCTTTGCGGTGACGATCACCTTGCAAAATCGTCCATCATCGCCGCGCAGTCTGAGTTTGCGCTCCAGCACTTTGAAATGCCCTTCCTCAACCCGGCGGACCTGCAGGACGTGGTGGATTACGGCCTTCACGCCATCGCCATGTCGCGCTTTTCCGGCAACTGGGTCGGCATGATCTGTCTGGCGGACACCATGGATGCATCGGGCATGGTGAGCGTGGACCCTGCGCGGTTGTCGTTTGCCGTTCCTGCAACGGGCAATCCGCGCTCCGAACACACCATTAACCGCGCGCTTCTTCTCGGCACACGGCTTGAGACGGAGCGCCTGGTGCGCGAGATCCGGCTGCCGGCGGCAAGGGCCTACGTACGCGCGAATGGCTTGGACCGTCTTGCCTTCGGCAGTGAGCGCGGAAACGTGGGCTTTGTGGCGACCGGCAAGGCGTACCGCGACCTTCTCCAGGCGTTCGATCTGTTGGGCATTGACGAGGCGCGGGCAAAGGCGCTCGGCATCGGCGTTTACAAGGTGGCGATGCCGTGGCCGCTCGACACCGAGACGCTTCGGCGCTTTGCGCGGGGCAAGGCCCGCATCGTCGTGGTGGAGCACAAGCGGGCGTTCCTGGAGCCGCAAATCAAAGATGCGCTCTACGCACTTCCCGACACTGACCGGCCTGAGGTGTGGGGCAAGACACGTCCGGGCGGCGAGCCTTTCCTGTCGGATGTCCTGGAACTGAAGCCTCAGGATTTGGTTGGCGCGATCCTGAGCACAGTGCCGGAGGCGGAGCGCGACGCGGCAATGGCGGCCGTTGCCAAAGAGATGGTCGAGCGTGCCGCGTGGGCCGCCGGCCATGCCGAAGGCGGGCAGCGCACCGCATATTTTTGCTCCGGCTGCCCCCATTCCACTTCGACCAAAGTGCCCGAAGGCTCGCGCGCGCTGCCTGGCATCGGCTGCCACGCGATGACGGAGATCAACGGCAACACCACTGACGGGCAGATCGCCATGGGGGGCGAGGGCGTGCCGTGGGTTGGGCAGGCGCGTTTCAGCCGGGACCGGCACGTGTTCGTCAACATGGGCGATGGCACCTACTACCACTCCGGCATTCTGGCCGTGCGCCAGGCGGTGGCTGCCAAGGTGCCCGTCACCTACAAGATCTTGTTCAATGACGCGGTGGCCATGACCGGTGGTCAGGCCCATGACGGCCCGCTGACCGTGGGGGATATCACCCGCCAACTGGTGGCTGAGGGTGTGTCAGAGGTTGTTGTCCTTTCCGAAACGCCGGAGCGCTTTGGGGACGAGAAGGTGGCGCCGGGCGTGCGCGTTCTGCACCGCGATGAGCTTTTGCCCCAGGAAGCGCGACTGGCGGCGATCCCGGCCGTGACCGCCATCGTCTATGACCAGACCTGCGCTGCGGAAAAGCGGAGGCGGCGCAAGAAGAACGCCTATCCGGACCCGGATCGCAGGCTCTTCATCAACGACCGCGTTTGCGAGGACTGCGGCGATTGCTCCGTACAGTCCAACTGCATCGCGGTGGAGCCGTTGGAGACGGATTTCGGCCGCAAGCGCGTCATCAACCAGTCGAGCTGCAACAAGGATTTCTCGTGCGTGAAGGGGTTTTGTCCGTCCTTCGCGTTCGTTGAGGGGGCGGCGCTGAAGAAAGCCGACACTGTCGCGCTGGATGTGGAGCGGTTGATTGCCGGCCTTCCTGCGCCGCGGCCGCCGTCGCTGGAGCGCACCTGCAACGTGCTCATCACGGGCATCGGCGGTTTCGGCGTCACCACCGTGGGTGCAGTGCTTGCCATGGCGGGGCATGTGGACGGCATCAACGCCTCAACGCTCGACATGACCGGCCTTGCCCAGAAGAACGGGCCGGTGACGAGCCATGTGCGGTTTGCTGCGGCCGATGCCGAGATTGAAGGGCCGCGGGTGCCCATCGGCGCGTTGGATACGCTAATTGCGTCGGACATGCTGGTGGCGGCCAATGCGGAGAGCCTTTCGATGCTCTCGCCGGAACGGACGCTCGCCATCCTCAATACGAAGGTGCAGCCCACGGCAGAATTCGTGATGAAGCGCGTTTTGTCGTCCAACGAAGGGCGCATGGAGCGCACACTGCGCACCGGTTCAGCGCGCACCCAGGCGGTTGACGCGGCCCACGTGGCCGAGCGGCTGTTCGGCGACCAGATTTTCATGAACATGCTGCTTGTGGGCGCGGCGTACCAAAGCGGCGGCCTGCCCCTTTCCGAGGGGGCCATCGAGCAGGCGATTACGCTGAACGGTGCTGCGGTGGAGAAAAACATTGCCGCGTTCCGGGCCGGCCGCATTCTGGCGGAGCGGCCGCAGGTGATTGCCGACGCCATCGGCGCCCGCCACGGTGTGCGCAAGATGGCGCTTTCTGAGCGCATTGCGTTCCTGCAGGGCGAGCTGACTGCGTACCAGGACACGCGCTATGCGGCGCGGTTCCGCGCGGCGATTGATGCGCTTTACGCCCGCGACAGGGCGTCCGGGCAGCCTGGCCAGCGGCTGACGGAAACCGCGGTTGAAGCGCTCTACAAGGCCATGGCCTACAAGGACGAGTACGAGGTTGCCCGGCTTTATGGCGACGGCGCGTACGAGAAGAAGCTGCGGGAGACCTTTGCCGACCCTCAGGCGGTGCGGCTAATGTTGGCGCCGCCGCTGATCTCCCCCACCGACCCGGCCACAGGGCGGCCCAAGAAGCGCTCGTTCGGTCCTTGGGTGTTCCCTGTTTTGCGTGCGCTCTCTCGCCTTAAGGGCCTGCGCGGCACGATGTTTGATCCGTTTGGCCGGACCGCTGAGCGCAAGGCTGAGCGGGCGCTGGTGGAGATGGCGCTGAGCGATGTCGCCCGCGCAACGGAAGATGTCGGCAAGGCTCCCTACGGTTTGTTGTGCGAGCTGGTGCGCGTTCCGCTTGCTGTGAAAGGGTTTGGGCCGGTGAAGGACGCCAACCGCGAGGCTGCGCTTCGCAAGCGCGAGGCCATTCTCGCGCAGCTCTCGCGCAATCAGCGTGGGCCTGCCCATCCCGATGAGGTGGAGCCGGCTGTGCCCTACGCTGTTGCAGCGGAGTAGCGGCGCCAACTAGCTTCTTAAGTAGCTTTGGTAGGTGGCGCGCCAGGTGGGGAGCGTGTCTCCCTCAAGCGGCTCGGCGTGGAAGACGGCGCGCGCCATGGCCCTTGCGACGGCGCGCACTGCGGCAGCGTGGAGCGTGATGATGTCTTCCGGATTGGCGGGGCCGGGGAGCCGTCCGGTGCTTGCGGAAAAGAGTGTGTCACCATCCAGGATCGTGTGGGCCGGCCAGGCGGCAATGGCGATCCCGTCGTGGGCGGCTGTTGCGAGGCGGCTCGCGTCGGCCACCGTCAGCGCGGCGTCAGTGGCAATGAGACCGATCACGGTATTGGCGCCGGCGGGCGCATCGCGCTTTGTGCGCACGCTCGCGAAGTCCGCCTCCGGAGGCGGTGTGAGGCCGCCGAACTCGCCACCGCGTTCAAAATGGCGCGCGCGGAACCATGGGCCGTTTGCGGCGGTAAGGGCACCGATGGAGTTGGCGATGATGATGGCGAGGACGCTCGCCCCGCCGGCTGTTTCGCAGGCAATGCCGATGCCGCCCTTCAAGCCCGCGACGCTGGCGCCGGTGCCGGCACCCACCGATCCTTCGCTGAAATCCGACCCGGTGAGCGCGGAGCGGACGGCTTGGACGCCGAGCGCACGATAGTCGGCGCGGTGCTCCGACAAATCAAAGACGATGGCTGCCGGCACGATGGGGATGCGGTGCGGGCCCACTTGGAAACCGCGTCCGGCATCGGCGAGCGCTGCATGGGCGCCGTCCCCCGCCGCGAGCCCATAGGCCGAGCCGCCGGACAGGATAATGGCGTCCACACCCGGGTTGAGATTGCCGGGGCGCAGAAGGTCGGTCTCGCGCGTGCCGGGGGCAGCACCGTGGACAGCGACACCGCACACTGCGGGCGTGTCAAACACCACCGCGGTGGTGCCTGAGCGCGCGACAATGTCGGTGGCGTGGCCGACGCTGAGGCCGGGAAATCCAACAGGCGCGCTCACTCCCGCTCGATGGAGATGGCAAGGAGCGTGGGGATGGTGCGTGGGTTCAGCATTGCGGCACTGATGAGTTCCAGCGCGGAGACCGGCTCGGACGGCTCGGCGCGAATTCTCACTTTCCCCGGCGCCTGGAGAAAGCCGCGCACGGTGCTCACCACGGTGTCGGTAAAGGCCTGATCGCCGACAGTGGCAAGGAGCCGCGAAAGCGCGTCGGTGAGCTGGCCGATGATGATGCTGCGGTCCGTTTGGCGGGCTTGGCTCGTGCGCTCCAGGAGGCGGCCGGTAAGCCCTGCATCGGCGAACGCCACTTCCACCCTCCGCAGCGTCACCTGGCCGAGGGTTTCGGTGAGGCGGGTGAAGTCTGCGTTGGCGCTCGTCAGCCTGTTGAGGACCTCTGAGGTCAGTCCGGTGGCGGTCCCTTTGAGCTCCAGCGTTCCCATCTCTTCGATGGAGAGGGCTGCGCTGTTGAGCGTTGCTGCGCCGTTGCCGCTGTCCCACGCAGCATCTGCCGAAAGGTCCACCGACAACGCCTCATAGCCGAGGGCGCGGAGCTCACGCGCCGCCTGCTCCTCAAACAGCGCAAGGTCGAAAACCAGGTCTTCCATGGCGATGGTGCCGGCCGACTGTGTCCCCTCCGCCGGTGCGCGGGTGATGGAAAGGGATGACAGGGTGAGCGTTTCACCCGCCGCTGAGCGGGCAGTGAGATCGCCCATGGAGAGCGTCGCGAAGGTGCCGAGGAGCGCGCTGGTGCTTTCCGCGCCAGGCGCTGCGGTGGGCAAGCGCACATTTGTGAGCATGACGCGTCCGAGGTTTGAGCTCCCCTCGTTGGGTCCGCCCGCGATGGCGACCCCATCATAGGTGATGGCGCTTGCGATGATGACGCTGTCAGCGTCCATGAGCGCACCGTCCAGGATGACGGTGTCCATGGTGATCCGCGCCGCCCCGTCCCGCCCACCGGCCACATCGTTGAGGATGGTGCTGTCGGCGACACGCTCCACCGACCCTGCGCGCGCTTCGGAAAAGCCGGCGTTCTCCACCGCGCGAAGGTAAGCATCCGCGATGAGGTTGCCCGTCGGCTCGAAGGCGGCAAGCGGTGCCGGCAGGGCCGCGCAAAGCAAGAGGCTTGCGGCGAGCATCAGGGCGCGGACGCGGGCGGGGGAACAGGCGGCAACGGGACGCAAACGCACGTCGGACCTCGTTTGACGTCATCCTGGAAGGCGGGGGCAAGTGCCTTGCGCCGACGCTGCGGATGGTGAACGACAGCGCACAAGTGTTCCGGCGCAGGCGGTTTTGGCAAGGGGGCGAAAGGGGGCGAGCGTGGGCGGACGATCACTGGCGGTGGTCCTGGCGGCGGGGAAGGGCACGCGTATGCGCTCAAAAACGCCGAAGGTGATGCACGAGATCGGCGGGTGGCCCATGGTGCGCCATGTGCTCGCCGCCGTTGCCCAATCCGGCGTTGAAGATTCAGCGCTTGTTGTGGCCGTGGAGAGCGACTGGGCCTATTCCATGAGCCACGGTGCTGCTGTGTTCGTTCAAGATCCGCCGCAGGGCACCGCGCATGCCGTCCTTGCCGCGCGCGCTGCCATGATCGCCGCGCACGACGTGGTTGTGGTGCTATTCGGCGACACGCCGCTGGTGTTGCCGGAGACCATTTCTTCCATGGTGGAGCGGGTGCGCGCGGGGGCGGATGTGGCCGTCCTCGCCTTCGAGCCTGAGGATCCGACGGGATACGGCAGGCTGTTGACCGATGATGGGAAGCTGGTGGCGATCCGCGAGGAGCGTGATGCCTCGCCTGATGAAAAGGCCGTGGGGCTTAGCAATTCTGGCATCATGGCGCTGTCGGCCCGGGCGGTCGAAGCGCTTGGCGACATCAACAACGACAACGCCAAGGGCGAGTTTTACCTCACCGACATCGTCTCCATCGGCGCGGCACGCGGCTACGAGATGGTGGTTGAGATGGCGAACCGCGAAGAGGTTATGGGCGTCAACGACCGCGCCCAGCTTGCCGCGGCGGAGGAGATCTTTCAGGCGCGTAAGCGGGCGCAGGCGATGGAACACGCCACGCTTTTGGCGCCGCACACGGTGATCTTCAGCCACGACACGGCGCTGAAGGAAGACGTGGTTGTTGAGCCGTACGTGGTTTTTGGGCCGAAGGTGTGGGTTGGACCCGCAGCGCGCATCAGAGCCTTCTGCCACCTTGAGGATGTGTATGTGGGGGAGGGCGCCGTGGTGGGGCCCTATGCGCGGCTGCGCCCGGGCACATGGGTCGAGGAAAACGCCAGGATCGGCAACTTTGTGGAGATCAAGAACGCTTCCGTGGGGGAGGGGGCGAAGGTGAACCACCTTGCCTACGTCGGGGATGCAAGGGTTGGCGCCGGCGCAAACCTTGGGGCGGGGACCATCACTTGCAATTATGACGGGATTAACAAGTTCCGCACGACTATCGAAGCGGGGGCTTTCGTCGGGTCAAACAGTGCATTGGTCGCGCCGGTCACCATCGGCGCGCGGGCCTATGTGGGCTCGGGCAGCGTGGTGACGGAAGATGTGCCCGCCGATGCGCTTGCCATCGGGCGCGGGCGGCAGGTGAACAAGCCCGGCCGCTCGCCCGCCGCCAAGCCTAAGGGTTAAGCGATGCGGGGACTGTAACCCCATGTGAATCAGTTCCTTTGAACGATTGGCTAAGAAAGCCCCAGCAAAGTGTTTTGTGCAGTGAGTGAGGGGTAAAGTGCCATGTGCGGGATCGTTGGGGTGATCGGGCGCGGTCAGGCTGCTCCGCTCTTGTTGGATGCCCTGAAGCGGCTTGAGTACCGGGGCTATGACTCCGCGGGCGTTGCAACGGTTGATACGGGCGGTGCGCTCCATCGCACGCGCGCAAAAGGCAAGCTTCGCAACCTTGAAACCAGACTGTCGGCGGCGCCGCTCCCAGGAGAGACGGGGATCGGCCATACCCGCTGGGCGACCCACGGCGCCCCCACCGAAGCCAACGCGCACCCCCACACCGCCCATCCCGTGGCGGTGGTGCACAACGGCATTATCGAGAACTTTCGCGCGCTGCGGGACCGGCTTTTGGGCGAAGGCGCGATCTTCAACTCCGAAACCGATACGGAAACCATTGCCCACCTCCTGTCCCACAGCCTTGCCAACCACGGCGACTTGAAGCGGGCGCTTGGGGAGACGATGGCGGCGCTGGAGGGGGCCTATGCGCTGGCATTCGCGTTTCAGGACCGGCCCGGTGTGCTTGCAGCTGCGCGCATGGGCAGCCCCCTTGCCATCGGCAAAAGCAGCGAGGGGACCATGATCGGCTCGGACGCCATCGCCCTCGCGCCGTTTTGCGACGAGATCATCTACCTGGAAGACGGCGACATCGCGCTGTTGACCGAGCACACCATTGAGGTGTTCGACCACCGCGGCCACACCGTTCACCGCCCGCATGTGCCTGTGCCGATGGAGGTTTCGGTCGCCGAAAAGGGCAATTTCCGGCACTTCATGGCGAAGGAAATCCATGAGCAGCCGGAAGTGCTGACCCACACCATCAGCCACTACCTGGATGTTGCTGCGCTCACCATGAAGGCGGAGCGGATCCCCGTCGACTTTCAAAAGGTCTCGCGGCTTTCCATCGCTGCGTGCGGGACCGCCTATTACGCCGCGTTGGCTGCGCGATACTGGTTTGAGGGGGTGGCGAAGCTGCCTGTCGATCTGGATGTGGCATCAGAATACCGCTACCGCAGTCAGGTGCTTGGCGCGGACGAACTCATGCTGGTGGTCTCCCAGTCAGGCGAGACGGCCGACACGCTCGCCAGCATGCGCAAGGCAAA
>JBCDFB010000029.1:0-14756 GCA_039178655.1 Pseudomonadota bacterium
CCGGTCGTTCCATGAAAAACAGTTTGCGCGAATGCGCTTGTGTCAGGCTGATGGTCCGGCGTTGACCGCGTCGCTTTCTGATCCCGCATCCGCAGACGTGTCAGTCGGCGCTTCTGAAGAGGCCGGAGCTGGCGCGGGCGCCTTGCGACCCGACAGAACGTCCGCCAATTCAGCAAAGACGTTGGGATTGAAGCCCGCGTCGCCGGCTTGGGTGAGTGCGGCGTAGATTTGAGGCACGACGTCGATGGCCCGGTCAAGCCCAGCGTCGGTGCCACGCTTGTAGCCGCCGAACAGACGCAAATCAGCGGTATCCTCATAGCGAGCGATCATGGCGCGCAAGGATCGCGACAGCTCCCCCTCATCCGAGCTGAACGCCTTGGGTGCCATCCGCGATAGGGACGTCAGCGGATCGATGGCCGGGTAGCGACCCATCTCGGCGATTTTCCGCGACAAAACGATGTGCCCGTCAAGCACGCCGCGGGCAGCATCGGCGATGGGTTCGTCCAGGTCATCGCCCTCCACAAGAACGGTGAACACCGCCGTGATGCTTCCGCAGGCGACGCCCCCGGGTCCCGCCAGGCCCGGCCCAGCACGCTCCACAAGTGGCTATGGCAAGCACCCGCTGTCCTCCAGCGGCAATCTCTTCAGCGCGCCTATGCCAATAGTCCCCGTCCAACGCCTCGTGGCCATTCTCCTCGCCATGCTGCATCCGGCACATGGCGATAACGCGTTCGGGGGCACCCTTCACATGGATTGCGGCGCCGCCCTCGTGGTCGTGATGGAGCGTCGCCATGAACCGGTGTGCAGCATCAAAGGGAATGGCATCGGTCTGCGGATTGGCCTGGCGCAGCGCGACCCGCTCGTGGCCCGCCTTCCAGGCGAAGGAGACCAGCGCACCTTCCATAGGATCACCGGTGACAGACCAGTGCCCGTCGATCTCAGCGATGTCGGCATCGTTGCAAAGAACTGCACCGCGGGCGAGTTCCCCAAGCAGCGGATACGCATCGAATTCCACATCGCGATCGTCCAGCGTGATGCCGCCATGGGGTCCATATCCGGACCCCGTGACGCCAAACACCTCCCCCGCCGTGGCGACCGAGGCGACCGTCATCTCATTTTTGGTGAGGGTGCCGGTCTTGTCCGAGCAGATGACGGAGACCGAACCCAGCGCCTCGATCGCCGGCAGGCGGCGCACGATGGCGTTGCGCGCGGCCATACCCTGCACGCCAATGGCAAGGGTCACTGTCAAAATTGCGGGCAGTCCCTCCGGGATCGCGGCCACCGACAGGCCGACAACTGCCATGAAGATCTCACTGAAGGACATGGCGCTGGCGAAGTACCCGAACAGCAGGATCAGCGTCGCGACGGCGAGAATGGCGAGCGTGATGGTGCGCGCAAATCCCTCCATCTGCTTCAGGAGCGGTGTGGTGGTGGTTTCGACGGTCTCCAGCATTCCGCTGATGCGACCAATCTCGGTCTCAGATCCCGACGCGACCACGACACCGCGACCTGTCCCGCCGGCAACAAGCGCGCCGCTGAAGGCCATTGATCGCCGATCACCAAGGGGCGCCTCAAACTCCACCGGCTCTGTCGCCTTTTCCACCGGGACAGACTCGCCGGTGAGCACTGCCTCTTGGATCCGAAGCCCATAGGACGCGATGACGCGAAGGTCGGCCGGCACCCGGTCACCGGGCTCGAGCAGGACCACATCGCCCGGAACGATGTTCTCGGCCGGCACAAGGGTTCGCGCGCCATCCCTCAGAACGCGTGCCTCGGGCGCAAGCATGTCCTTAATTGCAGAGAGCGCCCTCTCCGCTTTGCCTTCCTGGACAAAGCCGATGGCCGCGTTCACCAGCACCACGGCAAGGATCACACCGGTGTCCACCAGATGCCCGAGCGCCGCGGTCACCGCGGCCGCTGCGACCAGAACGTAAATGAGAAGATTGTTGAACTGCCGCAGGAACCGCAGGAGCGGACCGGCGCGAGGCGGCTCCGGCAAACGGTTCGGACCATGAAGCTTGAGCCGTTCGGATGCCATCGTTGCCGACAAACCGGACCTGCTCGTCGCAACCACGCTCAAGACATCGTCGATGGACCGATCATGCCAATGCGGCTTGTCTGCGGAGGTTGGAGCGGGGGGCGCCGTCATGGCCGCTTCACGCCGCCACCGTCCCTCCAGCGCGGGTCATCCTTCGTGTCATTGGGCAAAAATGGCATGGTCAGCATGGGCGGCCTCAGGCTGCGTCACCTTTGGCACCATACCTCGTCAAACATTGCCAAGAAATCTCAAACGGCATCAGAATATACGAAACACGCTCAACCCGGGCTCTAATCTGTCGAAGAGCCTACGTTGGCGTGCCCGCCGATCGCCGGTGCACCAGGTCGTTGGGAACGATGATGCTCGTAAAGCGCCGGCCCGCGAGGAGGCCGGGTGCGACAGCCGGATCCATCCCTCGCCACGGCCGCGGGGCGCACGGCAAACCCGCGGCTCGCCCCTCAGAGGGAGGACCTTTGCCAGATCCTCATCCGCCAGACTTCAGCCTTCGTCCGACGGGCCGCGGCGCGTTTGTGGTGAGGACCAACCACACACCGAACAGGATCGTCACGATCGCGAGAACCCGCCATGGGCCAAGCGGTTCCCCCAAGAGGGCCACACCGAGCACAACCGCGACGATCGGGTTCACATACGTGAAACTCGTGGCGACGGGCGCGCGAACATTGGCGAGGAGATAAACAAACGCAGTGTAGGAGACGACCGAGCACAACACCGCTTGATGCGCGAGGGCGATGACGGCAACGGCCGGCGGGCTGGCGTGGAGCGTCTCTCCCAAAAGCGCGGCGATGAGGGCGAAGGCGGCCGCCGCAGAGGCCATCTGGATGGCCGCGGCCCGGCGTGGCGGCGCGGCCGGCAAGCGCTTTGCAATGAGAGAGCCCGCCGCCAAGCTCAGCGCTGCAAAGAAGGCAAACGCGACGCCGGCGGCATTAAGCCCCCCGGCGCTCAGCCCAACAAGCATTGCAACCCCGCTCACGCCGAGCGCCATGCCCACCCATTCCCGGCCATTCAAGGCCACGCCTGCCAAAACCGTGAAAAGCCCAGCCCACATGGGAGCCGTGGCAAGCACCACGGCAACGAACCCGCTGTTACTGAGCTGATCCTGCGCCAGGGCGATGCCGCCGAACGTACCCCCGATGAGGACAATGCCGAGGCCGACATCGGCCACCACAGGCCGCGCGCGCTCTCCTGGTTCGGCGAACACACATCCAATAGCCGCCAGCATCGCCGCCGCTGTGCCAAAGCGCAGGCTGAGCATGGTAAAGGGCTCAAATCCCGTCAGCGCAAACTCGATGGCCGCGTAATTGGAGCCGCCCAAAAGGTACGCGGCAGCCAGTGCCAAAACGATATCCGGTCGCACAACGCTCGCGCCCCGCGCCGCGGGCGGACCGGTCACGCTCCCGCTGACGCTGCCTGCGGGGTTTTTGCGCGGTCGTCCAACAAAACTGGGGTCCGCCATTCCGGGTGGGCGCGGCTGGTGCCCCGGGCCACAGCTTCGTAGAGCGCAACGAGGCGCTTTGTGGTGGGACCAGGCACACCGCCCCCGATCGCCCTGTGGTCCACCCCCACGATGGGCTTCACCTCCGAGCCGCTCCCGGTCAGGAACGCCTCCTCGGCAAGGTAAAGCTCGCTGCGGGCGACGGGGCGCTCCACCACCTCGGCCCCAAGCTCCTTTCGGGCGAGCTCTATGATCGTCTCGCGCGTGATCCCCTCAAGAATGGTCTCTGTTGTGGATGGGGTGACCAGCACACCGTCCCGCACAAGAAAAAGGTTCTGCGCGGAGCATTCGGCGACCATCCCCGCGTCGGTCAGAAAAATCGCTTCGTCGAAGCCGTTCATCACCGCCTCGGTCTTGGCCAGCGCCGAATTCACGTAGTTGCCGGTGATCTTGGCCCGTGCAGGCATCGCGTTATCGGCCGTGCGCCGCCAAGAGGAGACCATGCACGTCACACCGTCGTCGCCCTTTAGGTAGCGGCCGAGCGGGCTTGCATTGATGGCAAAACCATCAGCCTGTTCGCTCAAAACGAGGATCTTGGACGTGATCTCTTCAGACGATTTATAGGCAATGGGGCGAAGGTGAACGTCGGTGCGAAAGTCATTGCGCCGAAGAAGCTCGACGGTGAGCTCGCACAGCGTGTCCACATCGTGGGGCAGCGTGATGAAGAGAACGCGGGCGGACCGCTCAAGCCGCTCCATGTGCTCCCTCAGCCGGAACACGGTAAGTGCCTCGTCCGCCTCGTTCCAGTACGCCCGGATCCCCTCGAACACACCGAGCCCGCGGCCGGCAAGCCCGGAATCGATACCGATCCTTGCGTCGCTGGTGGGCACGAACGCGCCGTTGAAATAGCAAATGGCTGACACTGTCTGCGCTCCCTTCCTTTCGTTGGTTCCTTGCCGCGCCCGACACTCAAGCAACGGCAACCATGCGCTCTTCGCCATAGACAGCATCAATGTCGGGCATGGTGAGCGATGATTTCGCATCCCCGCACACATCAAGGACGATCCGGCCGCCCTTCAGCGCAATCAAACGATCACCGAAGTCGAGCGCATGGCGAACGTCGTGGGTCACCATAATGGCCGCAAGCGCCTCGCGGCGGATCGTTGTGTCTGTCACAGCCAGAATGTTGGCCTGGGTGCGTGGGTCGAGATTGGCCACGTGCTCGTCAAGCAGGAGGAGCCGTGGCTGGCTGAGCGTTGCCATCAGCACCGTGAGGCTTTGGCGCTGCCCGCTGGACAAGAGTCGCGCCGGAGTGGAAAGCCGCGTCTCCAGGCCGAGACCCAGATCGGCAAGCCGGCGCACCAGCATCGCCCGATCCGCCGAGGAAACCGGCCGCCCCATCCCCCGGCGCCGACCTTTTGTCAGAGCGAGCGCAAGGTTCTCCTCGATGGTGAGCTGGTCGCAGGTGCCAAGCCGCGGATCAGGAAAAACCCGCGACAGCCAAGCGGCGCGCTCAAAGTCCCTCGTCCGGGTCACGTCGACCCCGTCCACCGCCAGTTGGCCGCGGGTGGGTTCCACAGTCCCTGCGAGAACGTTGAGGAGCGTGCTTTTGCCGGCGCCGTTGGTGCCGATCAGCGTCACGAACTCACCCTCGCCAATGGTGAGGTCGATGCCGGCGAGCGCCGTCATGCGCGCGCCGTCACCCACCGTAAACGCGACGTGGATGTCCCGCAGCGTAATCATCGCGTCTCAGCCTTTCCCATGGGCCAGCGGAACCGGCGCAGCCCTTCAACCGGCCTCGCAAGCCGCCCGCGCACACGCGCCGATGACAGAAACACCGCCACCAACAGGATCGATGCGGTCGCAAGCCGCAAGTCCGTCGGCGGCAAACCGGACCGCAGTGCCGCCGTCAGGATCACGACATAAAGCGTCGAGCCGACGACCACGCCGGCGAGCCCCGCGCCCACCCGCCCCTCCGGCGGAGAAAACAACTCACCAATGAAGACCGCCGCGACGCACACGATGATCGCGCCGATGCCCATGGTGATATCCGCATAGCCCTGGATCTGCACCTGAAGCGCACCGCCGAGCCCATAAAGCGCACCGGCGATGAGCGCCCCCGCAAGCAGCGTCATGCGCGTGTCGACCCCGTTTGCCCGCGCCATCACAGCGTTGTTGCCGGAGGCCCGCATCGACAGACCGAACGAAGTCTTGAGGAAGGCGTAAAGCACACCGCAGGCGAGGGCGAGGATGGTGATGAGAAGCGCAATTTCCGCCCACTCCCCACTGATCGGGACAGCGTCGAAGATCGACGGCTGGCCGATGAGACCCACCGTCGCGCCGCCCAGGATGCGCAAATTGATGCTGTAAAACCCCGTCAGCACGATGAGGCTTGCAAGAAGGTATGCGGTCCGCCCGATGCGATGGATCGCAAACACCAAAAGGCTGACCACGGCTCCGGCGAGCGCCGCCGCCACAAGCCCCAGCCAGGGCGACAGGCCCGACAATGTGCCAAGCGCAATGACCGCCGCCCCGTTCGTGTATGTGGCGTCAACAGACAGGTCGAGTTCGCCAAGCACGCGAAACATCAAGAAGAGGCCCAGGGCCATCATCGCGACAGGCGGTGTGGCAAGCGCGATGTCAGCGATCATTCGGTCGACCCGGCGGTCGGTGACGCAATGCCCGCCGGCGGGGTGAGGTCGAGCGCGGCCGCCGTCTCTTCGTTCACACTGATGGCGAAGCTATCCATCCCGACAATGGGGATCTCGCCCGGATCGGTGCCGGCAAGGATCTCGGCCGCGATTTTTCCGGCCCGGGCGCCAAGCTCACCATAATCCACGCCCAGACCCATGAAGACGCCAGGCGTTTGCGGGTCGCCGGCAGTCACCACCAGCGGGATCTTCTCTTCAAGGGCGATCCCGCCGATGGCCGGCAAACCTTGGATCACGGCGGCATCCGGTCCCAGCACGATGGCATCCACCCGCCCGCTTAACGAGCGTGCGGCAAGGAACACCTCGCCCGCCGTCGCGATGGACACATCCACGAACGCGAGGTCGCGCGCGGCGACAGCTTCCGCGAGCGCATCGTGAAAAACCTTGCCGTTCTGGTTCGACGGATCCCATACGGTGCCGATCCGCGTCGCATCCGGAACTGCGGAGAGCACAACCTCAAGGCTTTCGGCCGGCTCGATCCAATCCGTGGTGCCTGTTGCCTGCCCGCCCGGCGCCTCCTTCGACGCTGCCAGCCCCGCACCGACCGGATCGCCCATGGCGATGAAGACGACAGGAACGTCAGAGCCGGCACGCTTTGCCGCCTCTACCGTGGCAATCACGATAGGCGTGCCGATCACAGCAATGAGGTCCGGCGCATCGCGGACGATTTGCCGGGCGATGGTGGGAAAGAGGTTCGCTTGCCCCTGCGCATCGCTCAGCGAGATGGAAACGCCGGGCACGGCGTCGCTGAGCGCGGTGCGAAACCCGTCGACAGCCTCGCTCACCAGGTCGATCTTCACGATTTGGTACACCGCGACCTGGGGCGCTTCGGCCGCCTGCGCGGCGCCAAACACGCAACTGGCGAGTGCCGCGGCGAGCACAGTGTGCGGGCGCAATAGGTGCTTGAACATCTCCAGCCTCCTGTGGGCAAAGTACAGGAATGCTTCCACCGTCGCGCCGGAGCCGTCTTGAACGTTCCTAGCCCCGGATCTGCCGCGAATAGGCGCCGGGGGTGAGGCCGAAGCGCCGCTTGAAATGGCGCGTCAGGTGGCTCTGGTCGGCAAAGCCGAGGTCCGCTGAGACGTCGGCAAGGGAAGCACCGCGTTGAATGCGTGAACGGGCTTCTTGCACCTTGCGGTCGATGCGAAACGCATGGGGCGGCAGGCCGACACTCTCGCTGAAAAGTCGGCTCAGCGTGACCGGATGAAGGCCCACCTTTCTTGCAAGGTCAGCCACATCCCGGTCCCCTTCCATCAGAAGGCTGACGGCGCGATCCATCACCGGATGTCGCCGCACCCGCTCCGGTTCCTCGCCGCCGAACCGGGCGCATAGGCGGCGCAGAACGTCGCCCAGCTGGTCCTTAACCTTGCCCTTGCCAACCGTTCGGCAGGACCGATGCAGCGCATTGAGTGTCTGGAAGGTGCGCGCGCAATGGAACGGGCGCTCCGAAATTGTCCCGGTCCCGATCACAGCGGTGACGAACGCATCTGACAGATACGTCATCTGGTAGCGGCACGGTTGCGTGCCCAGGCGATGGCCACCGTGAACCTCTCCCGCCGGCACCCACACCACCGACCCCGGACCAAGCGTTTGAACGCCTCTCCCCCGTTCGAGCGCAAAGGCACCTTCAAGAATGATCGCCAAAGCATGATGGTCGTGCGAGTGCGGGGCAAACCGATGACCGTTCACGTCGCTGTGAAAGAACTCCACATCGTCCAGGCCCGGCGACCGGTAAAATCGAATATTGGCATCGCCATCGTGAAGCATTGGATGACACCGACGAACAGCCACGACCGCACCGTGGGAGGCCAAAATCATGCCAATCAGCGCCGAAACCGCGTCTGACAACGCCTCCTTGCCCTCGTCGCGTAGCGGAGCGATGCGCTCTCAGCGGCGGGGCGTACGATGCCGGCGGTCAAGCCCGTCTTTTCTCGTGGAAGCCCGACGGTGACATGGGCACTCGCCCCAGCCATAAAGGCCGCTCAGACGCATTCAGGAACACGCGCTCCCATGATTGACGTCGCATTTGCTCCCGCCACGGCTCGCCAGCCATGTCAAAGCCAGTGAACGCCGGGCCAGCAACTGCTGAGACCTGGGACGCCCATGCGGCAGACTATGCGGACCTCTTTGCACCAGTGACCGGTCATGTTGCGCGGTCAATGGTTTCGCTGGTCCAAGAGCGCCTGCCAGGGGCACCGCGCATCCTCGACATTGCCTGCGGGCCCGGCGACCTTGCCGTTGCGGCGGCGAAGCTTTGTGCCAGGCGCGGGGCTGGGTCAGTGCTCGCGACCGACATATCCCCGGCGATGGTTGATCTGACGAGGCAGTCGTTAGCCCCCATCAATGCCGATACCCTTTGCGAGGTCCGCGATGGACAGAACCTCGGGCTCGCTGAGGCCACTTTCGATGCCGTCTTCTCATGCTTTGGCATCTTCCTTTTTCCCGATCGGCACGCCGCCTGGCGGGAAGCAGCTTTCGTCCTGCGACCGGGCGGCTTCCTTGCAACTTCCGTATGGCGAGGCCCTGAATACAATGAGCTCGCCCGGGTGCAGATCGGCCCTTTGATGGACGCGTTGCCGAAACGCCTGACGGACCCGCCGCCGCGACCGGATTGGGCGGAGCTGATGACGGCTGAAGTATTGGTCGAAGAGGTGACAGCGTCGGCACCGATTACAGATCCTGAAATCCATGTGGTTAACGCGACGCTGGCCCTGCCCAGCCCGGCCGCGATGTGGCGCGGCATGGTCGGCAACCCGGTGACTGGCGCGCTGATCGCACAGTGCAGTCCATCGGAAAAAGACGTTGTGGAGCGCGCAGTGCTGCACGCGTTCCAACAGCGCGCCGGCGGCTCCGGCCGACCGCTCCTCTTCAACGCTTCGGCGCACGTGTTCATCGGTCGCCGGATGGCCTAAGGGATGCACCCGGCGTGTTGCAATTCTCTCGGAAATGAGTGGATGGGGACACATGCTGAAGGTGGCAAAGGTGGAGTACACGCCATGAAGCGTCTTGACGCCGGACAGCCGGTTGCGTGCTCGCTCAATGATGAGGAGTTTCGCAAGCGAAGAGCCTTCATCCGACAAACGATCCTGCCATTCATCATCCGCTCGGAACCAATGGCGGAAGGAGTGATCCTCCATTTCCGTCCCAGCGCCAGCCTGCGCAGCAAGCTTGAGGACCTCGTCCACCTCGAACGCCAATGCTGCGGGTTCCTGGATTTTCTCGTTTTGCCCGAAGACGCCCACGGTCACGCAGATCGGCTGATGGTGAGCGGCCCGGCAGAGGCAAAGGCAACGTTGGAGATGTTCGCAAAGCTGGCCGAGGAAAGCGCCCCTTAGGATAACGCTGCCCAGCTTCCCATCGGGCCTCCAACCCGTCGCAGCCGATGGCGTTTCGATGTCCTCAAAGTCACTGGCCGCCGCACGAAATGTCGCCTTCCGCGCAGTTGAGCTGCTGCTGGAGGATGCTGTTCTGCGCTTTCGTCAGCGTTTCAAGGCATTCTGAGAAGGCCATGGGATAGATGCTTCCGCCTTCCGCTCCTGCGGTGTTGAATGTGCATTGCGCCGAACGGTAGGCTTTGAAAGCTTCCTTCGCGGCGTCCAGCTTCTGCCGGCCAGCTGGCGAAACGGATTTGTTGAGGGCGTCATAGCTTTGCGCGAGCGCATCGTCTGCCGCTTTGGCGTTGCGTGCGGCACACGTGCTAAGGTCAAGCTGTGTCTGGGCGTTGTCGCAGTCGGCAGGCTGCGCGGGCGCCGAACGGGGTGTCAGCGCCAGCATGATTGCAGTGAGCAAAACCACTCTCATCAAAGACCTCCCCCTCCGCGAAGCTCCAACTGTCAGTTCGACCAAGCGCTGGTCCGGTAATCGTAGTTTACACAAGCATCGCACGGGCCATGAAGGAAGGCGGCTGTCGCCAAAGTCCGGCAGGATCACCATAGAACTGAGCATCGAACAAAGCCGGACGGCCTTGCCGATCCGACAGGAGGCTCAGCCCCAACAATTTTTCGGCGGACACAGACACCAACGCCTGACCGTTTGCCCACTCGATAGATTGCTTCCCCGTAGTGATTAAATATTACTCAGGGTCACACGAAAACTCTTTAACCGTAGAAGGGTCATGGACATATGGTGTGTGCTGGGCGCAACGCGAACCAAGCGCTTCATGAAAGGGCAGTGCTATGTCTCTGACAAACATTGAAAAGTTTAATTCCATCCTGTCGAACAGCGAGGAGTTGGCTGCGCAGATCAACGAGAGTGTGCGCAATGGTAAGCCACTGAGGGAGTGTGCCAGCGAGATGGCTGAGGCGCGCGGGCTCTCCTTTACTCCTGCGCAATTTGATGAATGGGCAGCCCAGCAAAAACAAAGCTTGGCGGCTGACGAACTGAGCGACGCTCAGCTCGACAACGTTGCTGGGGGCACGAGCACTTCGAGTGGAACGACCAGTGCTAGCGTGTCGGCGCTCGCGGCCACGCTAGCACTCCAAGAAACAACCCAAATGGTAATCAACCAACTGCCCTCCAACCACGGCATCAATGCAGCATTTGCCGAGGCCGACGAAGAGAATTCACGCCTCTAAGCGAAGTAACGTTTTCAACAGTGATTGGGCGGTCTATTTCCTGCGTCGATTGCGGCGTACCTATAACCGCCCAAGTACTAGAACGGTAACGAGTCTTGCCATTTACTATTTAGAAGATTTTGGGTTGCGCCAGACGATTTGCGCCTCCAAACAACGACGCAAATCGATCACTGCCACTCATCGCAATTCCACCTCAGACAGAACGCTGTTACGGCCAATTGCGCTGAGGCACATTCTCACAGCAAAAAAATTACCGTTTCGGCATTGGGAAACATTCATTCGATTGTCTAGCCGCTTGGGCTGGGCCACGCCCTCATAATTGTCGTGGCCCAGCGCACCTACTGGTAAAAGCCGTCCACGCTGATGAATTGACCGGTGATCGACCGCGCGTCGCTGCTTGCCAGATAGGCCACCATGGAGGCGATCTCTTCGGGCTCGATGAACGCGCCGGTGGCTTGCCGCTCAAGATAATGTCGCTCGGCCGCCTCCCGGGTCAGTCCGTTGGCCTCGGCAAACGCCGCGATGACTTGCTCAATGCGCGGCCCCCTGACAGCTCCTGGCAGTATTGCGTTGACGCGCACACCGTCCGTGCCCACCTCCCGCGCCAGTGAAGCCGTAAATCCCAGCACCGCCCATTTGCTGGCCGCATAGGGCGAGCGGTTGGCGTAGCCAATGCGGCCGGCCACCGATGACATGTTGACGATGAGCCCGCTGCGGGCAGCAATCATTGCCGGGAGCGCGGCCTTCGCAGCGACAAACTGTGCGGTGATGTTGATATCAAACACCTCCTGCCAGTCGGCGAGCGGCGTTTCGGTGACGGGAAGCGTCGGACCTGCGATCCCGCCATTGTTGACGAGCACTTCGAGCGGGCCGAGCGCCGTCACCGTCTCCGCAACGCTCGCCATGTCCCGCAGGTCGCAGGCCACAAACGACGCGCCGACTTCGGCAGCTGCCGCTTCCCCGTCGCGATCGGGGAGGTCGCTGATCGTGACCGAAAAGCCCTCAGCAACGAGGCGGCGGGCGACATGAAGGCCAATGCCGCCCGCGGCCGCGGTGACGAGCGCGTTCCCACGGTCCATCAGGACATCAGCTGCGGTAGCGCCAGGACAAGACCTGGCACGGCAATGATGATCGCAAGGCGGACCGCGTCAGCCGCCACAAACGGCAGGATACCGCGATACACCGTCCCCATCGACACATCCTGGATCACGCTGCGCAGCACGAAGAGGTTCAGCCCCACCGGCGGCGTCACGAGCGACAACTCGGTGACCATGACGACGAAAATGCCAAACCAGATGGCATCATAGCCAAGCTCACCAACCACCACCGGAAAGAAGATCGGCACCGTCAGAAGCATCATGGAGAGCGACTCCATAAAGCAGCCGAGGATCATATAGATCGCCAGGATGATGAGGATAACGCCGAGCGGCGAGACGTTGGCCGCCGCGATCAGTGATTTGAGCGCCTCGGGCAGCCCAGCAAGGTTCATGAAGTTGCCGAAGAAGAGCGCGCCGATCAGGACAACGAAGAGCGCCGCCGTCGTCGTCACGGTTTCGATGAGGACGTCGACGGCAAGGCGCACGGTCAAAGCCCTGCGCCACAGCGCGAACAAAAAGGCGAAAAAGGCGCCGATGCCAGCCGCTTCCGTGGGGGTGAAAACGCCAAAGTAGATCCCGCCGATAATGACCAGGAACAACAAAACGATGGGGCCGATGGTCTTAAGGTGCGCCAGCCGCTCGCGCCACGGCACGCGCGGCGCCACGGGGCCGGCCGACGGATCGACGGTGGCAATGATCCAAATTGCTGCAACGTAGAGAAGGATGGCGAGGATGCCGGGCACGATGCCCGCAATGAAGAGCGCGCCAATGTCAGTCCCCGTGGCAATCCCATAAAGGACCAGGATGACCGAAGGTGGGATCAGGATCCCGAGCGTGCCGCCGGCTGCAACTGCGCCGGATGCCAGCGCGTCGCCGTATCCGAAACGGCGCATCTCGGGCATCGCGACCTTGCCCATTGTGGCGACCGTTGCGATGGAGGAGCCGCATACGGCGGAAAACCCTCCGCAGGCGACGACGGTTGCCGAGGCAAGTCCGCCGCGCCGATGGCCGAGAAACCCATGACACAGGCGATAGATGTCCTCAGACATCCCGGCGCGGGCAACCAGAACGCCCATCAACACGAACATTGGAACCACTGAAAGGTCGTAGCTCACGACGGTGGTGAAGGGGAGTTGCCCGGCCATTCCCATTACGGCGTTCGGACCGACAATGGCCAGCACTCCGACCATCCCGACACCAAGCATGGCAAAGGCGATGGGGATCCCCACCATGATGAGCGTCAGGACGCCGCCGAACCCGAATATTGCCGCCTGCCAGGCAAGCGGTACGCCTTCCAGAATTCCCACGCGCCTATGCTGCCCGGTCGATGGTGCGCAGACCGCTGCGCCCGCGCAGGAGAGCGATGATCGCCACGATGCAGGCGAGCGCGGCGACTGCTGCCAGCACGCTCATCGCCTGCACGATCAGTCCCTTGGGTACGCGCAGTTCGAGCGTGACTTCGCCAAATCGCCAAAGCCGCTCGCCATAGACCCATAGCCTCCACGCCATGAAGCCGAACAGTCCGGCTCCGATAAGCAAGCCGACACCTTCAACGATACGGCGGAGGATCGCAGGGTAGTGATCTGAAATCACCGACACGACGATCATTTCACGCCGGACCACGGCAAGCGGCAGGGCCGCAAACACAATGAGGCCCATGGTGATTTCGGTGACCTCAAACGCACCGAAGAGCGGGCTGTTGAAGAAATAGCGCCCAGCGACATCCATCGTTGTCGACGCCATCATGACGGCCGCCATTAATCCGGCAACAACGGCCAGTATCAGGAAGGGCAAAGAATAGGAGCTGACGGCGCCGCCAGCCCCTCCTGCTACGCGTGCCGGATCGTCCGCGGGCCCCGGTGGCCCGCCGTCGTCTGTTTGCATTGCCGGCACCTTCCCGCAGGTCGCGTGTTACTCGACGTTGACGTTCTTGTCCGCGGTGTAAGCTTTTGCCATCGCCCTTGCGTAATCGAGGATCTCAGCCCCTGGGAGGCCCCGACTGTCCGCTTCGGCAAGCCATTCCTCCTCCAACGGGGCGAGGCGCTCTCGCATTTCAGCAACGCTCGCTTCGTCGAAGCTGGTGAAGGCGACGCCTGCCTCACGCAGTGCTGCCTCGCCGAGGGTGTCGCCATTGGTCCAGGCCCATCCGGCAAGCATCGCAATCGCCATACCTGAGTGCTTTTCAATCGCCGCCTTGTGTTCGTCTGACAAACTGTCCCAAACATCTTGGTTGAAGGCGATCCAGAACGTATCGGTATAGAGCCCACCAGGGATTGCCACGGTCCCTTCGATGACCGGGGTGATGGAGAAAAACTCACTCGATTCCATCGGGAAGGTGATGGCATCGGCGACGCCGCGGCTCATTGCGGTTTGCGCTTCGGTGGGGGGGAGCTGCACCGGCGTACCGCCGAGGGCGGAGACAATCCTTCCGGTCACGTTGCCACCGACGCGGACCTTCATGCCATCCAGACCCTCGAGCGAGGTGATCGGCTCGTCGCGGGTGTGCAGATACGGGATCGAGTGGACGAACAGGCCCACCACGTGGGCGCCGTCGTGCTCGCCATACTGGTCACCGTATTTCAGGTAAGTCTGCCAGGCAGCTGCGGAGCCGGCCCACGGATCGGGCGAGGAGAAGGGCAGGTCCATCACTTGGGTCATGGTGAAGCGGCCCGGATTGTGGCCCGAAACGCCCCAACCTGCATCAATCGTCCCGTCGAGCACCATGTCGAAATAGGCGGGCGGCGGGCCCAGCGCACTCGTCATGATGTCGAGCTTCAATTCGCCGTTTGTCTCCGCTTCAATTGCGGCCGCCCAGGGTTCCAGGATGCCGCGCACGATGAGATGGTGCATGGGCAACCAATTGCCGACGCGGATCGTGCGCTC
>JBCDFB010000030.1:0-14560 GCA_039178655.1 Pseudomonadota bacterium
CCTCGGCCTGCTCCTCGGCAAGAATTTTGAGCGTTGCCGCCTTGTCAGCGGAGTGTGTAACCCGCCGCGCCGTGTCGCGGAACGCGTTGAGGGCAACTGTGGAGAGCCACGCCTCAGGTGCATCCGGAATGCCCTTTCGGGGCCAGACGGAGAGCGCCTTCGCGAAAGCTTGGGAAAGGGCGTCCTCCGCCGCTTCGATATTGCCCGTGCGCCGCGACAGGCGGGCAAGCAGTTTGCCGTAGGCCTCCCGCGCTGTGCGTTCGGCAACGCGGGAGGCGCGGGCGTGGGCCTCAGTCGGCCAGCCGTCGCCGCCGTCACCCTCCCGCGATGCGTCCATCATGTTGGCCTCAAGCTGCAGCTTCCGCAGCCTGTGGGGCCAGGACCGGCCGCACTTCCACATGGCCCGCCTTGGCGCAGGGGGCGGCTTCCGCCATGGCCAGCGCCTCATCAAGGTCGGCCACGTCGATGATCACGAAGCCACCAAGCTCCTCGCGCGCTTCGGCGAAGGGACCGTCCTCAACCACGCGGCCGGTTTCGCTGGCACGCACCAGAGTCCGCGTTTCTGCCGGCTGCAAGGCGTTGCCACCTTGAACGATGCCCTTCTCGCGCATCATCGCCATGTAGTTGGTCCACGCTGCCCAGTAGGTGTCTGCGTCGGGGCCGTTGCGCCGCGCATACTCGCTCGGCGTCTCAAAGTACAAAAGCGCGTATTGCATATGTCATCTCCAGTGCGTTGAGGCGGCGCGCCACCGCGCCGTCGATCCTATGACGGACCACGCACCGGCACTTCGACACCGGCCAGGGATTCGCAGAATAAAAAGCCGCCGACCCTTTGGCCGGCGGCTTGGACCTTAAGCGGGCGCCGAAAGCTGTGCGGCGGGGCGCTCCAACTCGCGCGAGGCCTTCACCACAGCCTTCTGGACCTTCTCGAAGGCCCGCACCTCAATCTGGCGCACACGCTCGCGGCTGACGCCGAACTCCTCTGACAGTGCCTCAAGCGTCATGGGCTCTTCGGCCAGACGGCGCATCTCGAAAATGCGCTTTTCTCGATCGTTCAGAACGTCGAGCGCGTCGCGCAGGAGCGCCCGGCGATTGTCGAGCTCTTCGTTCTCGGCAAGCACCTCTTCCTGGGTCTCGCTCTCATCCACCAGCCAATCCTGCCATTCGCCGCTGTCGGCCTCCTGGCGGATGGGGCTGTTAAGCGAACTGTCGCCCGACAGCCGCCTGTTCATGGAGATCACGTCAGACTCAGGCACGTTGAGCTTTTCGGCGATGGCGGTCACCTGATCGGGTCGCAAATCACCATCGTCGAGCGCCTGGATTGAGCTTTTCGCCTTGCGCAGGTTGAAGAAGAGCCGCTTCTGGTTGGCGGTGGTGCCAAGCTTCACCAAGCTCCACGAGCGCAAGATGTATTCTTGGATCGCAGCCTTAATCCACCACATGGCGTAGGTGGCGAGCCGGAAACCCTTCTCCGGATCGAAACGCTTCACCGCCTGCATAAGACCCACATTGCCTTCAGAGATAACCTCTGAGATCGGCAGGCCGTAGCCGCGGTAACCCATGGCAATCTTTGCCACGAGGCGGAGGTGACTGGTCACAAGGCGGTGGGCGGATTCAGAATCATCATGCTCCAAGTATGCCTTGGCGAGCATGTACTCTTCCTGCGGTTCCAGCATCGGGAACTTGCGGATTTCGTCAAGATAACGCGACAGCCCGGCTTCGCCGGATGCAATCGCTGGAAGCGATTGGGCCATGAAGCACCCCCTTTTCTTTCTACCGCACCCCTTCTCCCCGAGGCGGCACGGTTGCGGTCCGAAGCACCGCAGGACATCAAGAAATGGGTGCTTCGGACTTGCGCACAAGGTTACTGCGGCAACCCTGGCTCGCAAATGAATAAAGCGTCAGTCGTGCTTTACGGTTCGCGCATAGCTGCCAGAACGTCAGCGTGGTCAGCGGGCAGCGGCGCATGGAACTCCAAAGCGTCGCCTGACAGCGGATGGGCAAAGCGCAGGTACGCGGCGTGGAGCGCCTGGCGCTTGAGAGCGCTAATGGATGCCTGCGCTGCGGCGCTGAGCCGGTTCGCCTTCGTGGCAAAGCCGGCGCCGTAGAGGGGATCCCCCACGACAGGATGGCCGAGCGCGGCCATGTGAACCCTGATTTGGTGGGTGCGGCCAGTCTCTAGGACACACTCCACCGCGCTCGCATCTCCCAGGTGCTCCACCACGCCGTAATGGGTGATGGCGGTCTTGCCTTCCGGCCGGACGGCAAAGCGCTGGCGGTCAGCCGGATGGCGGCCGAGCGGCTTGTCGATTGTCCCCGCCGGCGGCTCAGGCCGGCCCCACACCAGGGCATCGTAGCGGCGAGCGAGAGGGCCGGTGCGCCCGTGGTCAGCAAACTGCGCGGCAAGCGCCCGGTGCGCCGCATCGGACTTTGCCACCACCATGACGCCGGAGGTGTCCTTATCAAGACGGTGCACGATGCCGGGCCGTGCGACGCCGCCAATGCCAGACAATGTGTCCCCGCAATGGGCAAGCAGCGCGTTGACGAGCGTGCCCGTCCCGTGACCCGCAGCGGGGTGCACCACCAGCCCCGCCGGCTTGTTGACGACGATCACCGCATCATCCTCAAACAAAATGTGGAGCGAGATTGCCTCCGGCGCAGGTGCAGCGGGCGCTGGCGGCGGAACGCTGACAGTCACCCGGTCTCCTGGCGCCAGTTTGCGCGATGGCTCGCTCAGCACTCTACCGTTCAGGCTCACCCGCCCGCCCTCGATCAGGGCTTTAACGCGGCTGCGGGAGAGTTCGGCCACTGCGCCTGCGATGACGCTGTCTGCCCGGCCGCCTTCGCTGACCGTTAAGCGTGTCTCTTCATCATCGTCCATCGGCCGGCATCGCTGTCTGATCCTTGCGGGCACACGCAGAATGTGGTCGCATTTTCGGCGGATTTTGAGGAGGCCGCCGTTGAGCGACGCCGCACCTAAGGACGACACCGGCGAGGCGCCGCTCGACCCTGCCATGGAGAGGGTACGCCGCAAACTGGTGCGGCTCCTGTTCGTCTCCTCGTCGGTGATGATGCTGGGTTTTGCGGCAGTGATCGTCGGCGTATTCTACCGCGTCAGCCAGAACGATGCGGCTCGCGCGCCCGCCGAGCCGGTCGCCCTTCAGATCGCGCCGGCCGACCTGCGCGATGCCACAGTTGCCGGGGACACGCTGGTGCTCACCATCGGCGGGAACAACCCGCGCATTGAGGTGCGCCGCCTCCAAGACGGCGCCTTGACCCATACGTTCGAGCTTTCAGCCCCCTAAGGCGCTCACCGCGGGAGTGGCGATAGGCGGGCAAACCTCTGCCGGTTGCCGAAAGGGTTCCCTCACAGCCGCCAACACAATGGGCCACATGCTGGTCTTGAGCGCCGCAATACTTTGCGACAGCATTTTGGTTATAGGCTTCGGCCTTGCTGCTTAGTCGCTTTTAAGACCTCTTCCCCCAGGGGCGAATGCAAAACACGAAAGCCCAGGCCAAAGCCTGGGCTTGGTCGCAAATTAAACTGGGCAGCATCAGCATAGTGATGCCGCCTCAAGGTCTTGGCCCGAGTTAGACTACAGCGCCGTTCTGGCTGACGACCACCCGCGCGCCGACCTTTGCGCGCTCGTAAAGGTCAATGGAGTCTTTGTTCAGCATGCGGATGCAGCCTGAGGACATGGCTTGGCCGATGGACAGCGGCTCGTTTGTGCCGTGGAGCCGATAGAGCGTGTCGCGGCTGCCGCGGTAAAGGTAAAGCGCCCGTGCGCCGAGCGGGTTGGACGGGCCGCCTTGCATGCCGCCGGCCCATTTGCGCAGCTCAGGCTGCCGGCGGATCATGGCCGACGGGGGCGTCCATGTGGGCCATTTGGCCTTGCGGCCGATCCGCGCCGACCCGCCCCAGGCAAACCCTGCACGGCCGACGCCCACGCCGTAGCGGATCGCGCTCTTACCTTCGCCGATCAGGTAAAGATGCTTGTTCTGCACATCCACCACGATGGTGCCGGGCCGGTACTTGCCGGAGTGGGTGACAAACTGACGGTGGTACTGCTTCGGGATCCGGTTCATGTCCACGCGCGGCAAACGGAAGGGTTCGCGCTCAGGTGTGCCAAGCTGCGGAACGGGCTTGTACCCCAGCGTGGCGGCCTGAAATCCATTGGCGCCGTCGGGCGAGCAGCCGGCAACGGTTGCTGCCGCGGCCCCTGCGCCCACCACACAAAAGGTGCGGCGGCTCACCAGATCAAATCGTTGCGTCATGACAAACAGTCCCTCGATACGCGGCGCGCCAACACGCACCCGTCAGCCTCGGCAGATCAATTCGCCGCAGCTAACCATCAAAGTGAAGAAATTGTGGACAGCGTTCCTGTCAGCAGGCGCCCCGAAATGGGCCGATCGGGGGCGGCTGTGTTTTCACTACAACTTCGACAGGGGGAGCCGATGCTCAAATGCCACAGGTGCGACGCAGCCGGGCCTTAATGGTTACCTGAGCTCCACAACCCTTTTGCCGAAGGTGGCGTCGAACGCTGCAGCCTCCGCCTTTAGAAAGGCTCGGTATGCGGCGACCGCGGGACGCGTTTGCGTCCCCAGCGGGCAAACCATGCGAAACTTGGACGGCACTTTCAGCGCCACACTAAACGGTGCAACCAGCGCGCCCGAACGCAGCGGAACCTTCACCAGGCTCGTGCGGCCCAGGACGACGCCCAAGCCCTCCTCTGCCGCATCGATTGCGTGATCAGCTTGGGTGAACGAGGGACCCGACGGCGCATCATCCTCAATACCGCTTGCATCAAACCAACCCTGCCAGGAGGGCGCCGGGCGCAAGAAAGAGATGCTTTCGTCGTGGATCAGCGTCTCGCCCAAGAGGTCCCGCGGCTCTTTAAGGCGGGCGGCAATCTCGGGCCGCATGACCGGCAAAACGTAGTCCTCAAGCAGCGTCTCGCAGAAGAAATCGCCGTCCGGACCATCGCCAAAGCGTATGGCAAGGTCGATCCCGTCACGCGCGAAATCAAGCATCTGAAGTGTCGAGACAAAACGCAACTCGATCTCCGGATGCGCTTGGGCAAACCGCGGCAACCCTGGCGCAAGCCACTTTGCCGTGAAGCCCGGCCCAGCCGTTACCACCAGGCGGTTGTTGTTTTGCAAGCGCTGCACGCTGTCCCAGCCTTGGCGAAACGCGTCAAAACCCGCCGAAACGTGCGGCGCGAGAGCTCTGCCGGCATCTGTGAGATCAACCGCGCGCGTCCGGCGGACGAACAAAGGCGCCCCCAACGCCTCCTCAAGGCTCTTGATCTGGAAGCTGAGCGCAGCCGGGGTGACGGCAAGCTCGTCCGCGGCGGCGGCAAAGCTCATGTGGCGCGCGGCAGCTTCGAATGCACGCAATGCGGTGAGAGAAGGAAGCCGCGCAGCCAAGGGTCAGCCTGAGGTGGCCGCACAAAGGCGCGCCAAGAGGCAGACACAAAAAATCTGAACCATGAAGTGAAAAGGTCTCGTTTGTCGGCGTGGCGGCGCAACAGCATGTTGATGCCACACAAGCAAGCGCTTTGCTGCCCACAGGAAAGGACGACAGCCATGTCCGACACCAACCGCACCCCGACGCCGGAAGAGGTTGAAGCCGCCATGGAGCGTGCCCGCACCCTCAGAAGCCGCGCAATGCTCAACCTGTTCTCGGCGTTTCGAAAAGACCAAAAGGGCCCGGCCCAAGGCGTCAGCCGCCCCGCCTGAGGTGCTTTTTCCGCCATGCGGACCACGCCATCGCGTCACCCGCCAAGGCGTGGGGGCTTCAGAACAGGTGGCCCTGCCGGTCGTCCACGCGTTTTGACCGGCGGGGCGCACGCTCAGCCTTTCGCATGGCTTTGGCCGGCGCGGCAGTTGCCTCACCACCTTCGGCACGGACCCCCACGGACCCGTCGCCAAACTCCAAATCAAGCTCTGCGCCCGGCGCGATGCCGTCGGCACGACGGACCGGAGTTCTGCTTCCTTTCTCACGCACCAGCGCAAACCCGCGCGCCAACACCCCCTGATAGGACACCGCGTCCAGAAGCTTTGCGAGAGCCGTAAAGCGGCGGCGGCGCTCTAGAAGGGCCGCGTTGCCGGCATGCTGTAGCCGCTGGCTGAGGGCATCGGCCCGCCGGCCTGCATCGCCAATCATCCGCATCAAAAGTCGCGGGCTCAGCCGGGCCGAAAGCCTCGCATGGTGGTCTGCGCGCGCACGCACGTCCGTCTCAGCGGCGCGCACAAGACGCTCCCCGATGGCGAAAAGGCGCGAGCGGGCGTGGCGGATCGGATGCTGAAGCGTTGCCGGTGTCAGGCGCGCTCCCGCCTGTGTGAAACGCTGGCGGGAGCGCGCGGTGCGTCTTGTGAGTGCGCCCGCCAACCGGTCTGCCGCCAGATCAAGCCGCTGCCGCCTCGCTTCCAGAAGCCTTGCGGGGTCAGCAAGTGCGCGGGCCAACAGGCGCAGGTCCTGCCGGCGCTTTGCAAGGCCGGCACTTGCAGCAAGATCCAGCCTGCGCGCCCGATCTGCGAGCGTTGCAAGGCATTCTGCACGCACCGGCACCGCCCGCTCGGCCGCACCGGTTGGCGTGGGCGCGCGGTGGTCCGCCGCATGGTCGATCAGCGTCCAGTCAGTCTCATGACCCACCGCAGAAATCACCGGGATAGCCGACGCTGCTACGGCGCGCACCAACGTCTCATCGTTAAAGCCCCAGAGGTCCTCGACGCTGCCGCCGCCGCGCGCCACAATGATCACATCAGGCCGGGGCCCGTTGTATTGCGCAAACCCGGCGACCGCCGCAGCAGCCTCAGCGCCAGAGGTTTCGCCCTGGACGCGCACAGGCCACACAACGACGTGGCTGGGGAATCGATCGGCGACCCTGTGCAAAATGTCGCGAATGACAGAGCCGGTGGGCGAGGTGACGACACCGATGACGCCCGGCAGGTACGGCAGAGGGCGCTTGCGATCGTCGGCGAACAAACCCTCAGCGGCAAGCTTCTTCCGCCGCTCTTCCAGAAGCTTCATGAGCGCGCCGACGCCCGCCACCTCCAACTGCTCAACGACGAGCTGGTAGGAGGATTTCTTGGCAAATGTCGTCATTCGGCCGGAGGCAACAACCTCCAGCCCCTCTTCAGGCTTGATGGAGAGTTTGCCCCACGCGCTGCGCCACACCACGGCGTCGATTGCAGCGTCAGCGTCCTTCAGCGAGAAATAGCCGTGGCCTGAGGAGTGGCGCCCGCGAAAGCCGCCGATTTCGCCGCGCACCCGCACGAAGCCGTAGCGGTCCTCCACCGTGCGGCGCACGGAGCGGGCAAGCTCCGACACCGTGTACTCAGGCGCATTGTCGCCGCGGGCGCCGTCAACGTCGCGGGCTGTGAAGGGCGCAGTCATGGCGCTAGCATAGGGGTCTCTCCCGCCGCCGGAAATAGACTTGGCCTTGTCCAGCAACAGCGCTCCACGCCTCTTCGTCACCGCCGATCTGCCCGGCCCAGTCTCCTTCTCGCCTGGACAGGTCAACTACCTCAGAAACGTGTTGCGCCTGTCGCCCGGCGCCGCGGTGACGCTCTTCAACGGCCGCGACGGCGAGTGGGCCGCCTCAATTACAGCGCTCAGCAAGAAGGCTGGCGCGGCGCTGCCCCAGAAAGCGGTGCGCGCTCAGACGCCGGCGCCGACGCTCACCCTGGCATTTGCGCCGCTAAAGCAGGCGAGGCTCGACTACATGGTGGAAAAGGCGGCCGAGATGGGCGCCGGCCACCTTGCCCCCGTGCTCACCCAACATGGCCAGGTCCGCCGCCTTAACCTTGAGCGGCTGACGGCCAACATGGTCGAGGCTTGCGAGCAATGCGGCATCCTCACCGTGCCGACCATCGCCGCGCCTGTCCCTCTCGCACACGTGATTGCCGGCACCCCGGCGGAAAGCCTGGTTATCGCCGACGAAGTGCTGAGCAACAGGCGCGGCGATGCCCTTGACGCACTCCGCGACGCGACGCCGCCCCTCACGCTCCTCATCGGCCCGGAAGGCGGGTTCAGCGAGGCTGAACGCAACCTTTTTGCGCCGCTGGCAAGGCGGGTTTCCCTGGGTCCGCGTGTGCTGCGGGCGGACACGGCAGCGGTGGCGCTGATGGCGCTGGCAGAATGTGCCCATCCATCGGTGGCATGACACGCATTCTTGCGCGGCGGTGCGCGAGTGTTCAATGTGGCCGCGCGATGACAGGGCGAACACATGGCGCGCGATACCGAGGACGACACGCCGATCGAGGATCGCGCGCAACTGACCGAGTACCTGGAGGCAGGGTGTAAGCCGCCGGAGCGCTTCAGGATCGGGACCGAACACGAAAAGTTCGCGTTCACGCTTAGCGATCACGCACCGGTCCCCTACGATGGGCCGAGCGGGATTGGCGCGGTCCTGTCACAGATGGCCGAGCTGACGGGCTGGGACGCCATTTGCGAGAAGGGCAACGTCATCGGGCTCGCGGATCCGGCCGGAGGGGGTGCCATCAGCCTTGAGCCCGGCGGCCAGTTCGAGCTGTCCGGCGCGCCGCTGGAAACCCTGCACGAGACCTGCGTGGAGGCCAACGCCCACCTTGCCCAGGTGCGGCAGGTGTCAGAGGCGCTGGGTCTGGGCTTTCTCGGACTTGGGATGGCACCCACCTGGAGCCGCGAGCAGATGCCGCGCATGCCCAAGCAGCGCTACGACATCATGACCCGCCATATGCCGAAGGTGGGCACGCGCGGGCTCGACATGATGTACCGCACCGCAACGATCCAGGTGAACCTCGACTTTTCCAGCGAAGCGGACATGGTGCGCAAAACGCGCGTTTCTCTCGCGCTTCAACCCATCGCCACCGCGCTTTTTGCAAACTCCCCTTTCCTGGACGGCGCACCCAACGGGCTACGATCGAACCGCGCCGCGGTGTGGCACGATGTGGATCTGGCCCGCTCCGGCCCCATCCCGTTTGTGTTTGAAGAGGGTTTCGGTTTCGAGCGCTACACTGACTGGGTGCTGGACGTTCCCATGTACTTTGTGAAGCGGGGCGAGCGATACATCGACGCCACCTCCGCAACCTTTCGCGACTATCTGGATGGGCGCTACTCGCCCGAACCCGGCGCAGTCCCCACGATGGGTGATTGGGTGAACCACCTTTCCACCGTCTTCCCGGAAGTGCGGTTGAAGCGCTTCCTGGAGATGCGGGGGGCAGACGGCGGACCTTGGCGGCGCATTTGTGCGCTCCCTGCACTTTGGGTCGGCCTTTTGTATGACGAAGGTGCGCTCGGCGAGGCGGAAGCCATTTGCGCGGACTTCACCCCGGAAATCCGACGAGAGCTCTGGCAAACCGTGCCGCGCGACGGGCTTACCGGAACAGTCGGCGGGCGCAGCGTAAAGTCCATCGCCCAACACGTGGTGTCGGTGGCGGACAAGGGTCTCAGGGCAAGGGCGAAGGCGGCCGGCGGAATGGACGACGAGCGGCATTTCCTGGATCCGCTCCAGGTGGCCGCGCACAGCGGCAGGAGCCCGGCCGACGACCTGATCGACGCCTACAAGGGCAACTGGAACCGGGACCTGGACGAGATTTTTTCCGCCGACGCGTTCTAGCCCAAATCGCGGCTGCGCCAGGTCAGCCTGGGGGGCCTGCGATACGAAGCGGGCGGCGGACCGCAGCGTCGCGCTGCGCTTTGAAGACGCGGATGCGCTCCGCAAGGGAAGCCTCGGCAGGGTCAGCGCTGACGGATGCTTCTGCCACGAAGCGCTCGCCAAGGTCCCTGAGGGCGGCCTTCAGCTCTTCCACTTCCTTGGGGCCCACAGCGGCCACCGGCGGCGCGGCCCGCAGGCGCTCCACTTCGGCCTTGAGCTCAGCAATTTGCAACTCGGCGGAGGAGATCGCCCGGATCGTGTCCTCAGCCACATCGGGCGAGGCTTGGCGCAGCGCTTCGTTTTCGGCAAGCAGCGTGTCGTGACGCTCTTTCAGCGCCGCGTGGGACACGTCCAGTTCGTCGGCCTTATGCCGCAAGGCGGTCATCTCTTCTTCAAGCTCGGCAAGGCGCGCTTCCGCTTCGGTGTCCACGACCACAGCATCGCCGTAGTCGGCGCTGTCGCCGGATGCGGTCAGCCGGTCCTCTGCCGTCTCCGCACGGCGCAGGGCGGCGTGGATCTGGCCGTGCTGATCGCGCAGCCGCGCCTCCAGCTCGTAGATTTTCTGCAGTCGAAGCTCCAGCAGCGCTTCACGCTTCTCCACCTCCGCCCGCGCCTCCCGCTCGGTGCGTTCCGCAGCGTTCAGCCGCTCCAGCAGACCGTCCCGATCGTAGGCGAGCTTGGACAAAGCTTCGTGGGCATGAGCTTCCCGAGACTTTGCAGCGTCGAGCGCGGCTTGCGCGGATTCGTCATCGCCCCCGTCCTGCGCCTTCGCCAAAGCGTCGCGCAGCTCCTGAATGGTTGCCTCGCGCGATTTCACGGCGCCCTTCAGTTGGATCACGGATTGGGCAAGGTTCTCACCGTCTTCCAGCGCGCCCGTAGCGGTCCGAAGCGCCTCAAGCTCTCCCTCAAGGCGCTGTGCGCGCATGGCCTCCCGGTCCGCACGGGCGTTTTGCTCGTCCCGCTCTGCAACGATGCCGGCGTTGGCGTCGCCCCGTTCAGCCCTTGCCTTGATAAGCTCGTCCTTGGCCTCCCGAAGCTCAGCGCGAAGCTCGGAAATCTCGTTCGCCATTCCGTCAGCGGTTTGCCGGGCCTGGTCCCGCTCGCTCTTGAGCTTCGGCACATCGCGGGAGAGGCTTTGCTGCTCTTCAAGATCGCGCGCCACGCGGCTTGTTTTGTCGGTCGCCTCCCCAAGCGCCTTCTCCAGCCCGGCAATGGCACCTGCCTGGGTGGCAAGAGCAGCGTCGCGCTCTTCGATGGCCTTCTGCATCTCCTTCAGGCGCAACGAGGCGTCCATCTCACGTTGCAACTGGTCCTGCGTTTCGGCGATCTTCGTCTCCAAAGTGGCAATCTCCACAGCGTGGTTTGCCCGAAGAACATCGCGCTCGGCCTGGACGGCGGCGATCACTTCGGCGCTGCTGCGCTGCTGCCGCCCGGTGCGAACCCCTGAAAACAGAAAATATAAAAGCGCCAAACCCAGGACGCCGGCGGCCACAATGATCGGCCAATCGACATTTTCAAACACGCTCATCAGTCGCTCAGACCTTCATCGACGGCTGCACGGTGAGCAAATGTCTTAAACTGTGGCTGGCGTTCATGTCATCCGGCTCGTCCGACGCCATTTGCCGGATTAGAATGGGTTCCACGTGGGCTCCGGCGTGAATTTTAAGTAGCCGATGTTCACACCAAGGCGGGCGCCAAGGCCTGTGCGCACGGGGACGATGTAGGTGTCATGGGCTGCAAGCACAGTCATGGAGACACCGCCCACCAGATACGCGGACCCTTCAACGCCAGTAAAACGCTGCATCAGCCGGTCCGTGGAGGGCAGGTTGTAGACGAGCATCATCACGCGGCTGCCTGAGCCGCCGAAATCCCACCCGAGAGAAGGTCCCTGCCAAAATACCGGAATGGGGTATGTGCTTGGATGCTGCAACGCGCCCTCGCCGTACCGCACCCCGCCGATCAGGGCGCCTCCGCCCTCCTCGCCCAAAATGTAGGCATCGGGCAGACCGAACGTTGCGAGCGCGTGAGACAGGACGTTGGCAAGCCCTGCAGTGGTGCTGCCGAAGAACTCGTGCCCCGACCGCACGATATCCTCGTTGGTGAAGGTGCTGGCCGACTGCTGCGGCCTTGGCTGACCGTCGAATGCGGCAGCGGGAGTGATTGTGGAAACCGCGGCCAGAGCGAATGCCGCAAACGCAAACTTACGCACCATGGGACACACCCTTCCGATCCCTTTCAAACACTAGTCGACCGTGCCACGCTGAAGCGGCCATCTTTTGACGGACAAGCCATGCAAAGCGATCTCGACCTTGCAAGTCTCCTGGCCTCGCGCCTGTGCCACGACGTGGTGGGCCCGGTTGGCGCCATACAGAACGGGCTGGAGCTCATTGCCGAAGACAAGTCGATGACTGACATGGCGATGGAGCTGATCAAAAAGAGCGCCGCGCAGGCGACGGCGAAGCTGCAATATGCGCGTATGGCCTACGGTGCGGCCGGCGGCGCTGCCGAACTTGACCCCGCGGAGGCCGGCCGGCTGACGGCCGCCATGTTCGAGGGCGAGCGCGCAACGCTCTCGTGGGACTGGACCGGCCCTCCTGCACCGCGCAATCCGGTCAAACTTGCCATGCTGTTTGGCACATTCGCCCTGGGCGCGGTGCCGCGCGGAGGCGAAGTCCGCGTCAACGCGGCCGAAGACGGTCATTTGAACGTGGTCGCCAGCGGGAGCACGATCCGCACCCCGCCTTTTATGGAGCTGTTGGTGGGGGGCGGAGCGTCGGAGGACCCGCGCGCAATTCAGGCTGTGCTGATGCAACGGCTCGCGGAAGAAAACGGCTGGCGCATCTTCGCCGCCCCAGGGGATACCGAAATCTCCTGGCGCACTTCGCAGCGCTGACACCGCCCGGACCCGTGCCGCCATTGGGCGGCGGCGCCATTCCTCAGGCGAGTTCGCGTCGCATTTCCGGCTCGGGCTCGCGCAGCACATAGCCTCGACCCCATACGGTTTCGATGTAGTTGCGCCCGCCCGTCGCCGCCGACAGCTTCTTGCGCAACTTACAAATGAAGACGTCGATGATTTTGAGCTCAGGCTCGTCCATCCCGCCGTAAAGATGATTGAGAAACATCTCTTTGGTGAGCGTGGTGCCTTTGCGCAGCGAAAGCAGCTCCAGCATCTGGTATTCTTTGCCCGTCAGGTGGACACGCTGGCCGTCCACATCCACGGTCTTGGTGTCGAGGTTCACGGACAGCTCGCCGGTGCGGATGACACTTTCCGCGTGCCCTTTGGACCTGCGCACAATGGCATTGATGCGCGCCACCAGTTCATCCTTGTGGAACGGCTTGGTGAGATAGTCGTCCGCACCGAAGCCGAGGCCACGCACCTTGTCTTCTATATTGCCAAGACCGGAGAGGATGAGGATTGGCGTCTCGATCTTTGAAACGCGCAACGTCCGCAACACTTCGTAGCCCGACATATCCGGCAAGTTAATGTCGAGCAGTATAATATCGTAATCGTAGAGTTTGCCGAGGTCGATGCCTTCCTCGCCAAGATTGGTCGTGTAGACGTTGAACCGCTCCGAGTTCAGCATCAGCTCGATGCTTTGTGCGGTGGCGCTATCGTCCTCGATCAGTAGAACGCGCATGCGGTCCCTCTCATGCGTCCCGCTCGTAACGGAGCGGTTCGTCTCACCCATCCCTGGGCCGGAGCGTTGCCCGGCGGTTCCACCTTGCGAATCAGCAACACTCAAGTGTTACCAAATCGACAGGTGCTGCGCCGAACCGAGGCCGATTGTCCTCACGTTTGTGGCTCGACAACGCGTCAACCATGAGGGAGGCCGGTAAACACACTCTTAAGAACATTGTCAGCCTCTTCACGGACGTGAAAATTCTGAGGAAATCGCCTTTGCGCTGAGGTTAACGCCAGTCGGGCGTTTCGCTGCGCAAAGCCAACGAAATGGCAACGGCTCACCCTTATGGTTGTGTGGCAAGGCGTGAGGAGAGTTCGTTATGAAACCGCGTGAAAGCACCATCCAGGCGAAGGAATTCCAGGCGGCGGCTCTCAGGCGTCAGCTTGCCCAGTTCGAGCGAATGGTGGGCGATCTGGAGATCATCCGCACCGAACTTGGCAAGCAGATCGACCTGGAGGAGCGGCGCACCGGCGTCAGCGATCCGGCGAACTACGCTTACTCGACCGTGGCACGGGCAGCGCGGGAGCGGCGCGATAACCTCACCACAACAATCCGCGATCTGAATGATCGACGCGCCGCAGCCAACGAGCAACTCGCCGAGATCGACAGCTTCTTCGAGGCGCTGAGCAATGCTGCCGAAGCGGCGCCGGAGTTCATGCGCGTTCAGGCTGTAGCGCGCCCTGCAGCTTAGTCGAATAGGCTCGATACGGATTTTTCGAGCGCAGTCCGGCTGATGGCTTCGCCAATGAGGGTCGCCACGGAGACGGTGCGGATTTTTTGCGATTCCCGCACCGCGTCGGACGGCTCAATGGAATCGGAGATCACCAATTCGCCAAGCTGAGATGCTTCAATCCGCGCCACGGCACCGCCCGACAAGACGCCGTGAGTGATATACGCGCACACGCGATTTGCATTGGCCGCCAGCAACGCATCGGCGGCGTTGCACAGCGTCCCACCTGAATCCACAATATCGTCGAACAGCAGGCAATCGCGGCCCGCCACGTCGCCGATGATGTTCATCACCTCCGACTCACCCGGTCGCTCACGCCGCTTGTCGACGATCGCAAGGGGTGCATCGATCCGTTTGGCAAGGTCGCGCGCGCGCACCACGCCGCCCACGTCCGGCGAGACCACCATCAGATTCTCAAAGTCGTACCGCTCTTTGATGTCGCGGGTGATGACCGGCGCCACATAAAGGTTGTCGGTCGGGATATCGAAGAAGCCTTGGATCTGGCC
>JBCDFB010000031.1:0-14371 GCA_039178655.1 Pseudomonadota bacterium
CAAAATCTTCCTTCTGCGTAATGAAGACGGTTGTCTTGACGACGCTGTCCATGGTCGAGCCGGCAAGCTCGACGAGGGATTTGATTTGATCCATGACGACGCGGGTCTGGGCGTCGATGCCTTCCGGCACTGCGCCGTCGGGCGCGACGGGCACCCTGCCGGAGATGAACACGAACCCGTTGGCGACCGTGGCGGGGGACAGGGGAATGTTGGTGACGGGGCCGATGGTGGATTTTGCCATGGTGAAAGGTCCGTTGCGGGTGGGAACGTGTGTTGATGGCTTCCAGTAGCACCGCCGGCGCAGCGGGCGCAGGAAATTTAGGCGCCCGGCCGCGCGTTGCCGTGGCGCCCATGATGGACTGGACGGACCGGCACTGCCGGGTGTTTCACCGCGCGCTGAACCCGTACGCGCAACTCTTCACCGAGATGGTGACGGCGAAGGCGGTGATTTTTGGTGACCGGGGGCGGCTGCTTGGCTTTTCGCCGGTGGAGGCGCCTGTTGCGCTTCAATTGGGCGGCGCGGACCCTGACGAGTTGGCGAAGGCGGCGCGGATCGGTGCCGAGTTCGGCTACGGCGAGGTCAATCTGAATGTCGGGTGTCCTTCCGACCGGGTTCAGGGCGGACGCTTCGGCGCCTGTCTGATGCGCGAGCCTGAGTTGGTGGGGGACTGTTTGGCAGCCATCGGCGAGGCGGGACGTCCGGTGAGCCTCAAATGCCGGATTGGGGTCGACGATCAGGATCCTGAGCGGGCGCTTGATGAGGTGGCGGATGCGGCCGTCCGCGCCGGCGTGAGCGCCATATGGGTCCACGCGCGCAAGGCGTGGCTGAAGGGCCTTTCGCCGGCCGAAAACCGTGACGTGCCGCCCCTCGACTATCCCCGCGTGGCGCGGCTGAAGGAGCGACTGGGCGTGTTCGTGGGCCTCAATGGCGGCATTGCCGATGTGGCGGCGGCGCATGGGCACCTTGAAACGTTCGACGGTGTCATGATCGGGCGGGCGGCGTACCAGCGGCCGGCCATCCTCTCGCACCTTGCCGGGCACGTTGGGGAGGCGGACTGGGCGCATCGCCTGGCGGCCGCACGGCACATGGTGCCCTACGCTGCGCAATGGATTGAGCGGGGTGGGCGGCTTTCCAACGTGGTGCGCCACATGCTGGGCCTTTTCCATGGCGAGCCGGGCGCGCGGGCCTGGCGCAGAACGCTGACGGTGGCGGCGCAGGCTCCTGGGGCGCCGATTTCGGTGCTGGAGGATGCCATCTCAGCCATTGCCGACAGCCGCGCCAGGGCCGCGCTCATGCGCGCGGCATGAACGGACAGCTTGCCGCGCTGATGTCGGCGCTCACCTTTTTCTCCCGCTTTCCCGTGCCCCGCAGTCTTGCCGGGATGCCGTTTGTGGAGGCGGCTGCCGCGGCGCCGCTGGCTGGCGCAGTGGTTGCCGTTCCGCCCGCGATCCTGGTTGCCGTGTTGCTTGTGGTTGGCGCCTCGCCGCTTTTGGCCGCGACCGTCGGCGTTTTGGCGCTGGTGATCGCCACCGGCGCGCTGCACGAGGATGGGCTTGCCGATTGCGCCGACGGCTTTTTCGGCGCCGCGGAGAGATCCCGTCGCCTGGAAATCATGCATGACAGCAGGATCGGCGCATTCGGCGTGCTGGCGCTCATCGGCGCGGTGCTGATCAAGGTTGCCGTGCTGGAGGCCGCCATTGCGAAGTCGCCCTGGGCTGCGCTTTTCGCGTTTGTGGCGGCGGCGGCGGCGGCGAGGGCGGTGAGCCTTTATCCGTGGGTTGCGCTGCCCGGCGCGCGGGCGGAGGGGCTTGCGGCGCGCATCGGCCAACCCACCGTGGCGACCTTCCGCAAGGCGCTCCTTTGGGGCATCGCCATCACCGCACTGCTGACGGTGTGGTGGGCGCCGGTGGGTTTCCTGGTGGCGGGCGTCGCGGTGGCAGCGGCAGCCAAGGCCTGCGCGCTCTTGGCCGACCGGCTGATCGGCGGCCATACGGGTGACGTGATTGGCGCCACGATCGTGGTGACGGACCTGACTTACCTCGCCGCGATCACTATGTGGGCGCTATGAGAATTGCCCGTCCGTTCAAGCTGGTTCTTGCGCCCTTTGCCGTTCTGCTCCTCGCGGCCGTCCTTGCCCTGCCTGTGGCGGCGCAGGGTGTGGAGCAGATCACCATCGACAACACCGGACCGCGGGCGGTGAAGCTCATCGCGCTGCTGGCGCTGTTCATTTTTATCCTTGTGTCCATCCGGCGGGTTCGCCTGCCGGAGGTTGTGCGGTCCGCTGCCATTTGGCTTGCGGTGCTCTTGTCTCTCGTGGCGCTTTACGCTTTTCGCGAGCCCATTGAGAGCGCGGGGCGCGAGATGGCGTCGGTGCTGCTGCCAGGGGTTGCCATGAGCGACGGGGGCAGTGTTGTGGTGCGCCGCGCATGGCAGGGGCAGTTCGTTCTGGACGGTGAGGTGAACGGGGCATCGGTGGACTTTGTGTTCGACACCGGGGCGAGCCTTGTGGTGCTTTCCGCTGCGGACGGTGCGCGGGCCGGGTACGACCCGGCAACGCTTGATTACAGGGTGCCTGTGATGACGGCCGCCGGGATGACGCGGGTCGCGCCGGTTCGGCTTGATAATGTGAGCGTTGGCGATATCCGCATGGGGCGGGTGCGGGCGGCCATTGCCCAGCCGGGAGATTTGGAGACGAGTTTGCTCGGAATGACGTTCCTCAACCGGCTGGAGGGTTACGAGGTGCGGCGCGACCGCTTGGTGCTAAACCCGTGAGTTCCGGAGCGCTTTCGCCCCTTGACGATATTCGCGCGCTCGCCTTTCTGCCGGCGCCAGACCATTTGGACGCCATTGCCCAGACCGATGGGCGGGAGGCGGCACTCACCAAGCCGCCAGGCGCATTGGGCAAGCTTGAGGCCATCTCGCGCTGGCTGACGGAGGTGACGGGTAAGGCGCCGCCGAAGGTGGCGCAGCCGCGGGTGGTGGTGTTCGCCGCCAACCATGGGATTGCCGAAGAGGGTGTGTCTGCCTACCCCGCGAGCGTGAATGCCCAGATGCTGGCTGCCTTTCGCGATGGGAAGGCGGCCATCAACCAGATTTGCAGCACCAACGGGATCGGCCTTTCCGTGTTCGACCTCGCTGTTGATGTGCCCTCCGGCAACATTGCGCGGGAGGATGCCTTCACCAGCGCGCGCGAGCTGGCGGGGACGATGGCATTCGGGCTGGAGGCGGTTGCCGGCGGCGTGGACTGCCTTGGTCTTGGCGAGATGGGAATCGGCAACACCAGTGTCGCCGCGGCTATCTTCGCCGCGCTCCATGGCGGGGACGTGGCCGATTGGTGCGGTGCCGGCACCGGTGTGGAAGGACCTGCATTGGCGCGTAAAGCGGCCGTGGTGGAGCGCGCGGTGAAGCGTGTCGAGGGAGAGCGCGATCCGCTCATATTGCTGCAGCGGATCGGCGGGCGGGAAATCGCTGCGATGACCGGCGCTATCCTGGCAGCGCGCACCCAGAAGATCCCTGTGGTGGTCGACGGGTTCGTCTCCACGGCAGCGGCGGCGCTGGTCCATGCCCTTTCGCACGACGCCATCTCCCACTGCATCTTTGCCCACCGCTCCGCCGAAAAGGCCCATGGGCGGGCACTTCAGGCCATGGGCGTTCACCCTCTCCTCGATCTTGGGATGCGCCTTGGCGAGGGGACGGGTGCGGCCCTTGCCATGGGCATCATCAAGGCTGCCGCCGCCTGCCATAGCGGGATGGCGACCTTCCAAGAGGCAGGTGTCGACGGCCCGCAGTGAGCTGAGGCGCAGGGCGAAGCTCGACGCGCTGCTGGGCGCGATCGGCTCCTGCACCTTGTGCCGCGACAAGCCGCAGGGTGTTCCGCTGCCCCATGTCCCGCGGCCCATATTCCAGATTGCGGCCACGGCGCGGGTCGCCATTTGCAGCCAGGCGCCCGGCAACCGCGCCCACGTGGCCGGTAAGCCGTTCTACGACCCTTCAGGCATGCGCCTGCGGGCGTGGATGGGGCTGGACGAGACGGCGTTCTACGACCGCTCGCGCGTTGCCATCATCCCCATGGGGTTTTGCTTTCCCGGCTACGACAAGCACGGCGGTGATCTGCCGCCGCGGAAGGAATGCCGGGCGGCGTGGCATGACGATTTATTCTCCGTGATGCCGCAGATCGATCTGTTTTTGTGTATCGGCAAGTATTCGCTGAACTATCATCTGCCGCACACGCGTAAGCAATCGTTGACGCAGACGGTGCGCGATTGGCGCGGAATTCTGGCTTTGACGGCGCCGCGGGCGGTGATGGCGCTGCCCCACCCGTCGTGGCGGAACAATGCGTGGCTTGCCAAAAATCCTTGGTTCGAGGCGGAGGTTCTGCCGGAACTGCGCGCCCGGGTCGCAGCGGCCCTCGTCTGACAATTTGGCCCTGCGCTTTATGTGCCAGCGCACGGAGGATGCGACATGTTTTTGATTTACGGCGGCTCAGGCGCCATCGGAAGTGCCATTGCAAGGGCGCTGGTGGGGGCAGGCCACGCTTGCCATCTGGTGGGCCGCGACGCGCGCAAGGTTGAGGATACTGCCCTTGCCGTGGGCGCCGATTTCACCGTCGGCGACGTGACCGACCCTGCCGTTTTCAAGCTGGCGACCGAGGCGGCCGGCGCGTCCGGCAGCCTGTCCGGGCTGGTCTATGCGGTCGGCAACATTCGCCTCAAGCCATTTCACCGTGTGACGCCGCAGGAGGCGGCGGAAGACTTTGCGCTTAACGCGCTGGGGGCGCTACAGGCCGTGCAGGCGGCGCGCACACAGTTGGTTGCCGGCAAGGGTGCTGTGCTTTTGTTCTCCACCGTGGCCGTTACCCAGGGCTTTGCGAACCACGCCAGCGTTGCCATGGCAAAGGGTGCTGTGGAGGCCCTGACGCGCACTTTGGCGGCCGACATGGCGCCGAACGTGCGCGTCAACGCCATTGCGCCGAGCCTGACGTTGGGCGGCATGGGGGACAAGATTGCCGGGGCGGACAAGATCCGTGAGGCCATCGGCAATGCGCATCCCCTCAAGCGCCTTGGCGCTGGCGAGGACATGGCGGCGATGGCCCTCGCGCTTCTGCAGCCGGGCGGCTGGACCACCGGGCAGATCGTGAATGTGGATGGTGGGCGCGGTGCGCTGCGGGTGGGCGATTGACCACGCTGCGCTTCATACTGGGCGATCAGCTCGACCGGCAGGTGGCGGCGCTGCGTGACCTCGACCCGGAAACCGATGTGGTTTTCGGCTGCGAGGTCATGGAAGAGGCGACGTATGTGCGCCACCACCAGCAGAAGATTGCGTTCTTGTTCTCAGCCATGCGCCATTTCTTCGATGGGCTGAGCGAGGAAGGCGTGCGCGTCGATTATCGCCAATATGGAAAGCACGAAAGCTTCACCGAGGCGCTGAAGTCTGCCGTCAAAAAGCACAAGGCGACACGCGTTGTGGTAACCGAGCCCGGCGAGTGGCGGGTGCTGGAGGCCATGCGCGAATGGCAGGACGCGTTGGGCGTGGATGTGGAGATCCGCGACGACGACCGCTTCTTTGCCGACCACGCCATGTTCCGCAAGTTCGCCGAGGGGCGGAAAGAACTGCGCATGGAGTTCTTTTACCGGCAATTGCGCAAGTCCACCGGCATCTTGATGGATGACGGGGAGCCGGCGGGCGACAAGTGGAACTACGACCACGACAACCGCAAGAAGCTGCCCAAGAATGCTGAGCTGCCGGAGGTGCCAGCGTTTGAGCCGGACAAGACCACCAAGGATGTGCTTGCGCTGGTGGACCGGCATTTCGGCAACCATTTTGGCACGCTGGACAGTTTTGCCTGGCCGGTGACGCGCGCCGACGCGCTGAAGGCGCTGGACGACTTCATCGACGTCAGACTGCCGGCGTTCGGGGACTATCAGGACGCGATGGCGACCGGCGAGCCGTTCCTCAACCATTCGCTTTTGTCGCCGCTCATCAACTGTGGGCTGCTGCGGCCGCGGGAGGTGTGCGCCCGCGCCGAGGCGGCATGGCGGGAGGGGGCAGCGCCGCTCAACGCCGTTGAGGGCTTCGTCCGCCAAATTCTGGGATGGCGGGAGTTTATCCGCGGTGTGTACTGGCTGAAGATGCCATCGTACAAAAAATCCAACGCGTTGAAGGCAAAGCGCAAGCTGCCGGACTTTTACTGGACCGGCGAGACGGACATGCTGTGCATGGCAGAGGCCATCGGCCAGACCCGCGATCATGCCTATGCCCACCATATCCAGCGCCTGATGGTGACGGGCAACTTTGCACTCCTTGCCGGGATCAAGCCGGAGGAGATCGAAGAGTGGTATCTGATTGTTTACGCGGACGCGTATGAGTGGGTTGAGCTTCCCAATGTGCACGGCATGGCGACCTTCGCCGACGGCGGGGTCTTTGCCTCAAAGCCCTATGCTGCGTCGGGCAGCTACATCGACCGGATGAGCAATTATTGCCGGAGCTGTCATTTTGACGTGAAGCAGAAGACCGGCGATGAGGCCTGCCCGTTCAACTACCTTTACTGGAACTTCCTGATCGAGAATGAGGATACGTTGCGTGACAACGCGCGTATGGGCATGATTTACCGCACACTTGACAAAATGAACGGCGAGCGGCGGGCCGATATTTCGAGGTCTAGCAAGGCGTTTCTCAAAACAATTGCGTAGAGTGCGATTAACCTTGCGGCGCATTGGCCCTGGTGCCGAGGCTGGCGTTCTGCAAAAGTTACCCACAGATTAATGCGTCAAGCGATGAGTTAATGGCGGAGGGACCCATGTCTGTGTTCGGTCTGAAGGGTGGGCTGGCATCAGCCTTTGTGCTGGCAATGACCGGCGCGGTGGCTGCGCAGACGACAATCACGCCCACGCAGACGGTGCCGCTCACGGTGGAGCAGGTGCCGCCCACAACCCAAGGCCAGCCGACGCCTGCGCCTGCGGTGGTCACCGCGCCGGGCACTGAGACTCAGGACGTGCCCCCCGGCGATCCGGAAACGGCAAACATTGAGCGCATCTTCGTGGACACTGGCGTCAGCAACGTGCGTGTGAGCGACGTGTTGACGGTTGCCACCATGAACCGTTCCCCGCTCAGCAATTGCCCCTCCAACGAGTACATTTATGAGCGTGACCGGCCGAAGTGGCTGTTCCAGACGGGCCGCCTGCTCCAGGCCATGAAGGAGGGCGCCACGGTGCGCATCTCCTTCTCGTGCATCAACGGGTTCCAGAGCATCAATGCCATGCAGTTCCTGTCGGCGCCCGGCGTTGCGGTGGCGCGCACCGTGCCGACCCGCGATCAGGCGGTGGACACAGTGGTGATCACCCCGACCGCCAATACGCAAGCAATCCCGCTGCCGACGCCCACGTCAGCGGCGACGGATGCCTCGCTGACGCGGGAAGAGCGGATCAGGCAGATCCCGCTGCCCTGAGGGGCGGCGACAACGGCTTCAGAAGGCCTTGAAGGTGATGATGGTCTTCGTGTCCTGGATGCCCGGGATGGCATGGACCTTCTCGTTGACGAAGTGGCCGATGTCGCTGTCGCGGTCCACGTAGAACTTCACCAGAAGGTCGTAGTCGCCGGCGGTGGAGTAGATTTCCGACGCGATTTCCGCGTCCGCCAGCGCGTTCGCCACATCGTATGCCCGGCCCAGATGCGCCTTGATGAGCACGAAAAAGGGCGTCATGGGCTTTCTCCGGCGGGCACGTTCGTGTGGACCTTATGGGCGCGGGGCGCGCGTTTGGTGTGCGCAACGCTTCGGCTGCGTTGCCGGCGGGGCATCCCCCGCACCCCTGTCTTAGAGCGGGTGGGGCAGGCATGGAAGCATGGGAACCTGTTCTGCTTCATGATCGCGCCGTCCATCATGGTGAAAGCCCGATGACGGAAAACGCTTTCCTCCAACGTCCCGCGCGCTATGGGTAGGCTAATCCAAGGGGGTGCCCGTGGCGTGCGTGGGCTGAGAGGCGGATGCCGACCCCTCGAACCTGATCCGGGTCATGCCGGCGGAGGAATTGGATGGCGATGGACCGTGTGCGCCGCTGTGCGCCGTCACCGCCCGTTCGCGGGCTTTCACCATGCTGAGCGCAGATGCGGCGCACCTTGATGGCGCGACCGGCTCCCTTGTGGGCGCAGTGGCGGACGCGGTGGACCGGCTGCGGGCGCGGCCGCCGCGGATCCATGCGCTGATGGCGCCGGTGGCCCAGCCGCTGGGTGCCAACATTGCCGCCGCGCTAGGGATCGATGTGTCCATGACGGTGCATCCGGACGATGTGGCTGGAATGGCTGCAGGGTCGGATTGCATTTTGGTCAATCTTGGGATGCTCGATCCGGACCGGCGGGCGGGCAGCCTTTGTGCTGCAAAGAGCGGGCGGCCCTTCGTTCTGGATCCGGTGAAGGTGGACCGGGCGCCGGGCCGGCTGGCATTTGCCAGGGAACTGATGGCCCTCGGCCCGGTGGCCCTCAAGGCAAACCATGCAGAAATGCGCGCGCTGCAGCCGAACCGAGCGGTTGCGAGCCTGGAAACGGGGGCGTGCGATGTGGTGCGGGACGGGGCGCGGCGGGTGGAGATCATGAGTGGGACGCCGATGCTTGCCCGCGTGATTGCCACGGGGTGCGCCACCGGGCTTTTGGTGAGTGCGCTGGTTGCTGTGAGTGAGGATGCCTTCACCGCGTGCGTTGCTGCGGCCGCGCTGATGGGCGTTGCCGGTGAAATGGCTGAGGAGAAGGCGGCGGGACCCGGCACCTTCGCCGCCCATTTGATTGACGCCGTCGCGGCCCTTGACGGGGCGGCGGTGGCGCGGCGCATGGCAATCAGGGAAGTGGCGACGTGAGCGCGGTGGACGCCAGCCTTTATCTGGTGATGGGGCCCGATGTTGCCGATCCTGTGGCCGTTGCCCGGGCAGCGGTTGCGGGCGGGGTGAGCCTTGTTCAATGGCGCGACAAGGCCGGTTCGACCGCCGATCAGGTCAAGGCCGTTCGCGCGTTGGTGGATGCCCTTGCCGTGCCAGTGTTGGTGAACGACAGGGCGGACGTTGCAAAGGTTGCCGGGGCGGCGGGCGTCCATGTGGGCCATGGCGATCTGACGCCCGCCCAGGCGCGCACCATCGTGGGGGACGAGGCCATTGTGGGGCTCACCATCCACACGATGAGCGAGGCCGAGGCGGCTGACGGCGCGCCCATCGACTATGCGTCCGTCGGCGGTGTGTTTGTGACCACCAGCAAGGCGAATTCCCACCCGCCCATCGCCATTGAAGGGTTTTGCGCCATTGCTGAGCGGTTGCGGGCGGCTTCGGCTGTTCCGGTGGTTGCCATTGCGGGGATCGATGCGGGGCGCGCGGCAGCCCTTTCCGCTGCCGGGGCGGACGGCGTTGCGGTGATGAGCGCCATCACCAGGGCCGATGACCCCCAAGGGGCGGCGCGGGAGTTGCGGGAGGCACTGAACGGACGATGATTGCGCTCACCATTGCAGGATCTGACTCAGGCGGCGGCGCCGGGATCCAGGCGGACCTTAAAACCTTCTCAGCGCTCGGCGTTTATGGCGCCAGCGTGATCACCGCGTTGACCGCGCAGAACACGCGCGGGGTGAGCGGCGTTACCGCAACGGCGCCCGACATGGTGCGCGCCCAGCTTGACGCGGTGCTCTCAGACCTTGATGTGCGCGCGGTCAAGATCGGCATGGTGGCCGATGGGGCGGTGATTGAGGCGATCGCCGAGCGGCTGGGCGCTGCGCCGTTTCCAGTGGTGGTCGACCCTGTGATGGTTGCCGCGTCAGGTGACCGGCTCATCGACGAGGGGGCGGAGAGCGCACTGCGGGACCTTTTGTTGCCCCTTGCCACCATCGCCACGCCGAACTTGCCGGAGGCGGCAGTGCTGACGGGCCAGAGCGTGGCGAAGACGCTTCAGGCGATGGAGGCGCAGGCAAGGACGCTGGAAAGGCTCGGCCCTTCAGTGCTTTTGAAGGGCGGCCATTTGGGCGGTGCGACGAGCCCGGACGTGTTCATTTCCGGCGGCAAGGTGGAGCATTTGTCGGCGCCGCGGGTGGCGACGGACAACACCCACGGGACAGGGTGCACATTGTCGAGCGCCATTGCGGCGGGGCTGGCCAAGGGGATGGCGCTGCCCGCCGCCGTGCATCAGGCGAAGGACTATTTGTCTGCCGCCATTTCAGCCGCCGACAGGCTGCGGATCGGGAGCGGGCGCGGGCCTGTGCATCATTTCCACGCGCTTTGGCCAAAGGCCGGGGAGATGAGCGGCACGCGCTGACGGGCCGCGCAAACGCACGTTCGCAAGGCCGGTATCACGCCTTGCTATGGCCGGTTCGCGCGGGCAAGGACTGCGTCCATCAAGACGTTGACGGCCGCCATGGTGGCCTCCCGTGGCACGTCCTCCGCCTCGTTGTGGGTGATCCCGTCGACGCAGGGTGAGAAGAGGATCGCGGTTGGGGCGACACGGCTCACATAGTAGGCGTCGTGACCGGCTTGGGAGAGGATATCCCGGTGGGAGACGCCGCGGGCGATGGCAGCGTCCCGCAGGAGCTGAATGCACCCCTCATCGAAGGTTTCGTCGCCAAACCGCCATTCGCCGGCCACCTCAACCTGCACATTGGCGCTTTTGGCTGCCTCCTTTAGGGCGGACAGCATCTCCTCGCGCATGGTGTCGGCCACATGCGGGTCAGCATGGCGGGCGTCGATGGTGAGCTCCGCATAGGAAGAGAGGATGCCGGGCTTGTTGGGCCAGGCAGTGAGGCGCGCCACGGTGGCCTTCCCCACAGGGGCGTTTGCGTGGCCGATGGCGTCAACCGCTGCGGCGGCGATGGCCGCGCCCACAAGGGCGTTCTTGCGCCGCGCCATGGGGGTGGGGCCGGTGTGGGCGGTCTCGCCGTGAAATTTTGCCAGGATCCCGCGCACGGCAAAGCCGCCCGTCACGATGCCCGCGGTGATCCCCTTGTCGAAGAGTTCTGGGCCCTGCTCGATGTGGAGTTCAAAATAGCTGTCGATGGGTTTTCCCACAGGCGCAGCGCCGCGGAAGCCGATGGCCTCCAGCGCATCTAAGAGCCGCACGTCCTCATCGTCGCGCCGGTCGTACAGCCAGTGGAGCGTCTCAGCGCCGCTGAAGACCGCTGAGGCCATCATGGGTGGCGCAAACCGTGCGCCTTCTTCGTTCGTCCAGTTCACCACCTCGATGGGGCGGGCAGGGACGTGGCCGTTGTCCTTCAGCGTGCGGCAGATTTCCAGACCCGCCAGGACGCCCAGGATGCCGTCAAACCTGCCGCCGGCCACCTGGGTGTCCAGATGGCTCCCCACAAGGACAGGGGGCACGTCGGCCTTGCCGGCAAGGCGCAGGAACATGTTGCCGGCGGCGTCCACCTCTGCGGGGAGGCCAGCTTCCTCGGCCCAGTCAAGGAGCTGTCTTCGCACCTTACCGTCAGCATCCGACAGGGACAGGCGGGATAAGCCGCCCGCACGGCCCGGACCGATCTGGGCAGAGCGCATGAGATCGCGCCAAAGGCGATCTTCGTCGATGGAGAACACGGGTGGGCTGCCTTTTGCGTTTTTCCGGAGCCTACGGGTCCGGGTGCGTGGCGCAAGGGTGCGGGATTTGCGCGCCTGTGGGGGAGTGTGCGGGGCCTGCGGCAGCTCGAACTTCACCAAGGAACATGACTGGGCGCCTGTCCCCCGGAGCCAGCCGTCGCTGAGGCGCCCTGAGCCGAAACGGGACGGGGCACAAGGCACACTGCGTTCTTCGGCCTTGTGCCCCATCCCGTTTCACCTCTTTACGGGCTTCAGCGACGGCTGGCTCCGAGGGACAGGCTTCTCACCCACCTGTGCGTTCAAAGGGCCGGTCTGAGGGTCGGCGGGCCGGCGGGGGTGCTGTACCGGGGCGGGTTTTCAATTTATGGGCCTGCGGCGGGTGTCGCTCCCTTTTTGGGCATGTGGAGACTGGAGGCTGGGCCATCGTTTTGGATGCTGAAGGGCGGCAGAACCTTTTGCGGCGGCTGCGGACCTACTCCCAGCGCAGCATGGCGACCATCAGTTCGCGCGCCGTGCGGCCGGTGTTTTTCATGCACATTCCAAAATGCGGCGGAACGTCCATCTCCGAGGCGCTGATGGCGACCGTGCCGGTCCACAACAGGCGCGGTGATATTGATGTGGTCTCCACGCGGCGGGCGGCGGCGATGATCCACGCCGGGGTGGATGACCCGCTTCTATACCACGACGATTTGGCGACGGGCGCTCAGGTCTATGCCCTGCGTGAAGGCCAGTTGCTCACGCACATGGCCGCGGGGACCAAGGTGGTGTCCGGCCACGTGCTTTTCAGCGAGACCGCTGAGCGGTTCTTCGGCGAGACCTATGCGTTCGTTACTGTGATGCGCGAGCCGGTGGCGCGTGTGCTGTCCAACTTCGGCCACTCGGCTGCGGAGGGTTTGTTTCCGCGCGACTTCGACGCCTACCTTTCGCACTATTGTGCGCGCTCCCAGGGTTTGATGATGCTGCGATTTTTCGCCGGGCGGCACGAGATTGCGCCCGGTGAAGAGGCCGAAGCCCTTGCCATTGCCAAAGCGCGCGTCGACCGCTTCGACGTCATCGGCTTTCTCGACGATTTGGATGGTTTTTGCAGCGCCTACCGCAACGCGCTTGGGGTGCGGCCGCGGGTGTTCCGCTACAACGAGCGGCGCTGGCCCAAGGCGACCCCCACGCCCGAGCAACGCGCCCGGCTTGAAACGCTTATGGCGCCGGAGATTGCGCTTTGGGAGTATGCTCAAAAGCGCCGCCGCTGACGGCGTTCACGCTGCGTTTCGGGGAGAGCCGCGCAGACGCCGCGCGATCCCGTGGAACAAGGTGATGCCGAACCCCAGGCGACGCTGCGCAACGAATGCGAGGAACAGCGACCAGAACGTCCACACCAGGCCGGCCGTCCACGCGATGCCGACCGCGCCGTAAAGGGCGCCCGCTGCGGCCGAGCCTGCCGCCAGCGCCATGAGCGCGGCAAACGCTGCGACGGGCAAGAGCCGGTGATGGCCCGAGAGCGCCAGGACGTTGGAGCCGGGCCCGAGGACGGCCAGGGCAAACATTTCCACCATCAGCACCGGGAAGAGCGCGGCCGCCGGAATGAACGCCGGGCCGAACACGGCCATGATGTGTTCGCCGAATACGACGAGGACGATCAGGGCAAGGATGGTTCCTGCAAGCTTTAAAAGGTTTCCGCCGAAGATGAGGCGCTCCATTTCCGTGCTGTCGCCTCTGGCGATGGCGCGCGACAGGGCGGGGGTCACGCTTTGGTTGACCGCTGCAATGCCGAAGCGGGCAAAGCCGGTGATGGCCGTGGCGACGCTGAGCGTTGCCACCGTTTCTGGCGGGACGCCGAAGGCGGAAAAGAAGAGGAGCACCTCTCGGCTGTACTCGATGAAGAGGAGGGTGGGGCCCAGGAACCAGCCGGTGGTGAGCCAGGTTCGCCAGTGGGTCATCTGGGCCGGGCCGCTCATGAGGGTGTTGTATTGCGGCCTCAGCGCGGCCTGCTGGACGGTGAACGCACACAAAGCGCCCGCGATGAGGAAGGCGACAACCATTGCCGGGGACGGTGCGCCGATCGCAGCGGCGTAAAGGGCGAAAAGACCCAGAACGCAGAATTGCCGAATGACAGCGCCGGGGGCCACAGACACCACGACCCGTCCAAAGCCCAGGGCGTGGGCTGCACCGATGCGCAGTGCGCCCATCACCGCCGCAGCGATGGGGACGAGCGCGAACTCCGGGGCAAGGCCGCCGTGAAAGTAGATGGCGATGGCCCCGATCATGGAGAGCGGCAGGAGCCCGGTGAAAACACGCCAGTTGAGCCTGATGAAGCCGCGGGCGCTCCCTGGATCGCCGTGCTCAAGATACTGGGTGATGAAACGGGGGGCGCCGGGCTCGCTGCTCCCCGTGGTGAGGGAGGACAAGAACATGGCGGCGGCAAGGGCGGTGACGGCCTGACCCATCTCCTGCGCACCCATGGTCCGCGCCATGAGGAGCGCGAACGCCATTCCCGCCGCTGCGCCCGATAAGCGCAGTGCAACCAGGATCGCCGCAGTGCCGGCGCTGGACTTTGCAACCCGCTTGATCAGCTTCACCGGCGCAGCTTGCGGGTCCGCGCGGTGGTCTGACAAGAGGGCGACGGGGTGTCCGAGGCCCTTGCGCTGGACGTTTGCGCATCAACGTTCGTGCCGGCGGGCGGAGAATTTACGCCGAGCGTGACGCTCGACGGCCGGGCGCGGGAGTGCTTTGCGGCTGCCGTTGCTCGAACTTCACCAAGGAACATGACGGGGCGCCTGTCCCTCGGAGCCAGCCGTCGCTGAGGCGCCCTGAGCCGAAACGGGACGGGGCA
>JBCDFB010000032.1:0-13896 GCA_039178655.1 Pseudomonadota bacterium
CATGTCGTCCACCGCATCCACGATGACCACGCGCCAGCCGCCCCCCGCCGCCGTTGAGCCGAGGAATGGGATGATGCGGCGCACCGTGTCCACGCTCAGCTCGGTTCTGAAGCGTTTGGTTTTTTCATCGTACGCGCGGGTGAGATGCAGCACGCCGGGGTGGGTGCCTGCGCCGACCTGGTGGCAGGCGCGCGCGTCACTCTGCGCGTCGAAAAGCTTGTCTGTCGGTGCGCCTGAGAGCAGCCCTTTCGCAAGGCGGAAGGCGAGCGTTGCTTTGCCAATCCCCCTTGGCCCCTCCAAAATGATGCCCTGGGGCGGTGCATTGTTGAACGCGTCCACAATGGCGGCCCGGGCAGCGTGATGGCCGATGAGCGTTTCCGCTTCGCGCGGGGGCGGTGCGTTGTCCAGCAGGTCCGGCTCTGCCGGGGCGCCTTCGACGGCGAGAACGCGTGGTGTGCGGGCCATGGTGGGGGATTACATCCAGCAGGACCTCAGGGGAACCGCCTCAGCCTCCTCCCATTACTTGTTTCAAGGGCAAATTCCTCAAGCCCCTCGGCCAATGCCTCACGGGCTTCATCAAACCCCTGCAGGGAGGCTTTGCTGCTTTGATCTGACTGGAAACAAGTTGGGTTAAAAGACAAAGGCTCGTGCTCCGGATCGGCGAGCCATGTGGTCGAGCCTGACTGTCCGCAGTTAGGCTAGTATGCCGCTAGGATACTGTCAGACCCGGCATCAGCCGCTCGCGCACCACAACCCAGATCGCATCGGCGATTTCGTCGTGGGAGGCGGTGGCGTCCACCACCACGCATCGGTCCGGGCTGCTGGCGGCAATGGCGAGAAATGCTTCGCGCCGGGCCTCTTGGACGGCAAGGCTGTCGCGTTCGAACGGGTCAAGGGCATCGCGGCCGGCCGCCCGCTCCCGTCCGATATCGGGCGGCAAATCAAGCACGAACGTGAGGTCCGGCATCGCGTCGCCCACCGCGACCGATCTTAAAAGCGCCATCAGCGACGCCGGCGCACCGGCCGTCCCCTGATAGGCGTCGGTGGAATCCACGAAACGGTCGCACACGACCCATTGTCCATCGCGCAGCGCGGGCTTGATGACGGTGTCCACATGGTCAGCGCGCGCGGCGGCGAAGAGGATCGCCTGCTCGGAAGGGTCGAGCGCACGCCCCTTCTCGCTGATGAGGCCCGCCCGCAGCTTCTCTGCCCAGGGTGAGCCACCCGGTTCGCGCGTCACCAGAACGTCGCGCCCCTTGGCGCGCAAGCGTTGGGCGAGCGTTCGGGCCTGCGTGCTCTTGCCGGCCCCCTCCCCGCCCTCCAGCGTGATGAACACAGCGCGGCTCACGCGTCGGCCCCGCCGGTTCCGCTACTGCTGGTTCTGCGGGAACTGTTTGATGCGGCTGACGCCTGACCCGTTGTCGAACATGTCGTGGGCGCCGAAGACCCGTTCCGCCTCAACGGCCTTCGCGCTTTCCGGCAGCGGCTGGGCCTCGATGGGCTTCTCCTCGGCCGCTTCGTTCATGGCGATCACGGCGTCGATGGCGCCAGTCTTCCGTTCAGGGGCAGCGAACGCGGTTGCAGTGGTCTGGCTCTCTTCGCGGCGCTTGCGCCGGGCCTCGATCTCTTCACTTGTCCGCACGCGCTGCTGATAGGCGCGGGATACGCCCGGCAGCGGCTTTGTTTCGCGGGTGGCAGGCTCGGTCTGCGCAGAGGCAAGTCTCACCTCAACGCTTTCCGCATCCCCATCATCCTCGTCCTGTTTGCCAAGGCCGAAGGGGAGGAAGCGCTTCAGCGAACGCCCTTCGGACGGCTTGTCGCGCTGGGGCTTGCTCTTGTTGAAGGAGCGGGCGGCAACCAGCGTCTCTTTGTCGGTTCCGCCCACGGGCGCGGGACCAAGATACTCCACGCGAACCTTCGCGTGCCCCTTCTTGATGAGACCAAGCTCCTTCGCTGCGGCGCGTGAGACGTCGATGATGCGTCCTCGCCGGAAGGGGCCCCTGTCGTTGACGCGCAGGACGATGGACTTGCCAGTGGATTTCTTCGTGACACGCACATAGGACGGCAGAGGCAGCGTCGGATGGGCGGCGGTCATGGCGTTTTGGTTGAAGCGCTCGCCATTGGCGGTCTTCCGGCCATGGAACTTCGGGCCGTACCAGGAGGCCATCCCTGTTTCGTCGTAGTCTTCGTCTTCTTTGGGGTGATACCAGCGCCCGCCAACCTTGTAGGGCTTGCCGATCATCCGCCGGCCCTTGACCTTCGGATCGGGCTTATCATCGGACGTGCTTGCAAGGGTAAGGGCGGGTTCGAGGGCTCCGATCGTGCCACCACTGCACCCGGCAAGCGCGACGCCCACGAGCGCCACAAGTGTCACCAAAGACCGATGAGCAGCGTTGATCACAACCAAACCCTCGACACCACAGACGCTGACAAGCCCACACCACAATGGTGGCGCGCTAGGGGCAGACCTCTTCAGTTTGCCTATTCAGATCAACGGAGCGTTAAGGTGTTGGCATTTCTGCAACACTCAGCTCAGGCCGGGGAACACCCGATGATGGCCATCACCTGAAGTTCGATCTTTATTTCTGGCACAGGAAAGCCCACCACAACGGCAGTATTGGTGGGGCCGACCGGACCGAAGGTCTGCGACAGTGACGGACCGATTAACTGCATGATGGCCGGATCGCTGATGTAGACCGTGAGGGTGACAACTTCGGCAAGCTTTGCGCCGGCCATTCCAAGCGCCCGCTCGATATTGGCGACCGACTGCTTGAATTGCTCCACCGGATCTTCGGGCATCACGCCGGTATCGTAATTGAGGCCCACTGTGCCTGACACGAAGACCTGTTCGCCCACTTTCACAGCGCGCGAGTAGCCGTAGGTTTTCTCAAAGTGCGAGCCGGTGGACAGATTTTCGCGTTTGGCGCTCATGCTCTTTCCTTCTTTTGTGTGTGGTGAACTTGCTGGCGCTCACAGAACGTGGCGGGCCAGATGCTCATAGTAAGGCCGCGCTTCATCGGCGAGGCGCCTGGCATGGTCGCTCACCGGTGTGCGGCTGTCTGGCTGCGGCCGGAAGCCGGTTGATCGCTCCACAGCGCCGTACCAATGCGCCGCCCAGATACCGTAGGACGGATGCCGCCCCGCAGACCAGCTCAGCATTGCCTTGGTGAAGGAAATGCCGAGCCTTTCACAAAGGGCCGAAAGAACGCGCTCCGGCTCCGCAGCCAGGCGGGCGGAATCGACCACAGGAGGTGCCCTGCCGGTGCGGTCCGCCTCTTCATCGAACAAGCGCTTCTGGCTTTCAAAGCCCAGGTCGCCAAGCGTGGGGAACTCGCGCTTGACCTCATAGCTGGCGGCAACCTGCGCAGGGTCGCGGATGAGAAACGCCTGCCGCACGTGGGCTGTCCAGCCGGTGGGGAAGCCGTTCACCATGTGGTGGGTCATGTGCTTTTGGTATAAAACGGGTGCGGCGCCGGGCGGGTCAGCACAGCAGGCGGCCGCCACTGCAGACGGATCGCTCTCGTGCGCCTCCAAAATGGCCGCGCGCATGGGGTGATCGAGCCCGGTCTCTGCCAAATAAGCCGCGTAGAAGGGCTCGTCCCACACCGCGCAATCATCCCTCTCGGCGAAGGAGCGCATAAGGGCCGTGGACAGGTTGCGCGGCCCCGACCACATGGCAATACGGATTGGCTCCACCTGTCAGCCTGCGGCGCTGGCGAATTCGCTCGCCTGGCCGGCCGCACCGGCTTCCGCCTCCGCGCGCGCGGCTCCGAGCGCTGCCTGGCGCCGCTGGGCGGGATCGGACGCATCGGTGACGCGCACGGTCACCTCCCGGTGGGCGAACTCGATCCCGTTCTGGGAAAACACGTCGCGCAGGCGGGTGAACAGATGGCGCCGCACGAGGAACTGATCTCCGGGCTTGGTCTTGAACTTCACACGCATGATCATCGCTGAGTCTTCCATCTGCACCACGCCCTGGCTTTTGGGCGGCTCCATCAGCAGCGGCCCGATCTCAGGGTCAGCGGCCATCTCCTGCCCCAGCTTTTTAACGAGTTTGCGCACCTTCTCCACGTCGGTGTCGTAGGTGAGCCGCACGGGGAGTTTCATGATGACCCAATCACGCGAAAAGTTGGTGAGCTGCTTAATCTCGCCGAACGGGAGTGTGTGAAGCGCCCCTTCGTGATGCCGTAGCTGAAACGAGCGGATGGAGATCTTTTCAACCATTCCCTGCGTATCGCCGACGGAGATGTATTCCCCGCGCCTGAACGCATCGTCGAGGAGGAAAAAGGCACCGGAGAAGACGTCTCTGATGAGGGCTTGGGCGCCGAAGCCGATAGCAAGGCCCACCACGCCTGCGCCGGCAAACAGGGGGCCGATATTCACGCCGAGGCTTGCCAAACACACCATGGCGAGCACCGATGCGATGGCGAAGAACATGACGTTGCGGAAGATGGGTAAAAGCGTTGCGAGCCGGGAAGCGCCTGGGCCGAAGCCCTCCCCCTCCCCGTCTGCCGGACCGTCAGCGGCTTCCTCCGCCAGCCGCGCGTTCACCCAAACTTTGACCGACTGCCAGGCACCCCACGCCACCAGCGCGGCAAGGGCGAGCCCGATGGCATTGGTGGCAAGGCCGCCGTAGGGGCCGTCGAAAACGCGCCAGAGGCCCGCAAGAACCGCAAAGCCCACGACCGCGGAAACGCCAAGCGCGAGGCGTTCATAAAGGTCGGCCCACGCGGGGTTGACGATGCCTGGCATCACCCGCCGGTCCAGAACGATGAGGAGAATGCCGTTCACGATCATCGCCGCCACCAGGCCAAGAACCGGCGCACCCACAGGCCCCAGCACCAATCGCGTGTCGAGGGCGATGATGGCAACGGTGGTGACCCATGCGGCGAGGAGGTAGCCCACGGCAAGGAATGGCCACAGCACGGTTGCCATGCGCCTGAGGGCAACAGGCCGCGGATGGCTGCCGCGCACCACCTCAGTGAGCGCGGTGCGAAAGCGCACCACCACGGTCAGAAACCTGACCATGGAAAAGCTCGCAGAGAACATCAGCAAGAGTTTGTGAACATCGGCCGCAAGCGGGAAATACCGGAACCAGAAGCAGAGCCACGCCACGATGTTCGAAACAAAAAAGGCGAACAGGAATGCCGCGAAAATCCCCTTGGCCAGGCGGTCGTTGAAGGGGGCAAGGCGCAGGGGCGGATTGTTGGGCGCCAGAACGCTCGTCATCACACAGCGCACCACAAGGTAGCTGGTGATTGCCCCCAGCGCGATCAGCGCAGTGACCCGTTCTGGCGACAGGCGCGGCTCCAGCAGGATCACTGAAATGGCGCCGGTGGCGAAGAAGGCCGCCGTGGCGATCCAGCCGCGGGCGAGAACGGCCAGCGCCCGCCCTATCTTCCCGGCGCGCGTGTCCGGCGGCGGCGTGCCGATGGCGCTCACCATCTTGCTGATGGAGCGGGACGTGAGCTGGAACCCCACCGTACCGACGAGGAGGGCGAATAAAGTGAAGAGCGCGGCAGGGATCAGCCAGCCCAAATTGCCGTTGCCGGCGAGGTAAAGCGCGTTGAGGAGCTGGCCCGGTACGCTCGGCACGTTGGCAATCACCGGCTCCAACGCCATGCGGATCGAACCGATCTGGCTTGCAAGGCTCGGTGTCTCTGCCGCGATCATCGCCGGGGCGACGGCGCCCGTCTCCGGCACGACAATGACCGTCGCGCCTGCCGCTTCCAGTGCCTCTAGGGCCGCAGCGGCAGCATTCTCGTTCGCCTCCGCGCTTTGCAGCGACTGCGCGATCTGCGCCGCTGCGGTACCCGCAAAGGCCAAAGTCGCCGCTGGGATGAGGAGAAAACGCATCCGGTCGTGCCTTCGTCTGCCGTGCCGGCCAACTCTACGCGCCTGGGCAGGCACCGCAAATGGCGCGAGATTACGGCCGCGCGCAAATCGCCGGGCGATGGATCAACGAGCGTGAATGGCGTTGGCAAAGCACGGTTGCCCACTTACACCGAGCCGCGCAGAGACGGCGCCCTGGCGCCCGCAGCCCCGGAGCGCACGTTGATGGAGCCGCAAATCACGCCGGCACTGGTTGCAGAGCACGGATTGAGCGAGGAGGAATATGCCCGCTTCACCGCGCTCATCGGCCGCGAGCCGACGCTCACCGAGCTGGGCATCGTCTCGGCCATGTGGAACGAGCACTGCTCCTATAAGTCATCAAAGATCTGGCTGAAGACGCTGCCCACAGAAGGCCCGCACGTGATCCACGGTCCTGGGGAGAACGCCGGGGTGGTGGATATTGGCGAGGGTCTTGCGGTGGTCTTCAAAATGGAGAGCCACAACCACCCCTCCTACATCGAGCCGACCCAAGGGGCTGGGACTGGCGTGGGCGGCATCTTGCGCGATGTCTTCACCATGGGTGCCCGGCCGATCGCTGTTCTTAACGCTCTGCGGTTCGGCGCGCCCGATCACCCGCGCACCCGGCATCTGGTGGCCGGCGTCACCGCGGGGATCGGCGGTTATGGCAACGCTTTCGGCGTGCCGACGGTGGGTGGCGAAACCGAGTTTCATGCTGCCTACAACGGCAATTGTCTGGTCAACGCCATGGCTGTGGGGATTGCGCGCACGGACGCGATCTTCCTGTCCAAAGCCCGCGGGGTCGGCAGGCCCATCGTCTACCTAGGCTCCAAAACCGGGCGGGATGGCATCCATGGCGCCACAATGGCCTCAGCCACCTTTGAGAGCGACGACACGCAAGAGCGCTCCACAGTGCAGGTGGGCGACCCCTTTGCCGGCAAGCGCCTCCTGGAGGCGACGCTCGAGCTGATGGCAACCGGCGCGGTGATTGCCATCCAGGACATGGGCGCCGCGGGCCTCACATCCTCTGCCGTGGAGATGGGGGCGAAAGGCAACCTCGGCATCAGTCTCGACCTGGATAAGGTGCCCTGCCGGGAGGAGGGCATGAGCGCCTACGAGATGATGCTGTCGGAGAGCCAGGAGCGAATGCTCATGGTGCTCGACCCCGACGGCTGGGACGCGGCCCGAAAGATCTTCCAAAAGTGGGAGCTGGACAGCGCCATCGTGGGCGAGACCACCGATGACCTGCGCTTTAAGGTGCATCACCGCGGCGCGCTGAAGGCGGACCTTCCCATCAAGGAGTTGGGGGACGAGGCACCGGTCTATGACCGTCCCCACACAGCGCCCCCTGCGCCCGCGCCTTTGGCTGAGGCTTACGTGGCTCCCCCGTCGGACCTTGGCGCTGCGCTGGCAAAAATGCTTGGCACGGCCAATGGGTGCAGCAAACGCTGGATCTATGAGCAGTACGACACTGTGATTTCGGGCAACGTGGCAGCGGGGCCGGGCGGGGATGCCGCCGTGGTGCGCGTGGGCGATGGGCAGATGGCACTGGCCATGACCGTTGATGTGACCCCGCGATACACCTTCGCCGACCCGGTCGAAGGGGGGAAGCAGGCGGTGGCAGAAGCCTGGCGCAACCTTTGCGCGGTCGGCGCGACACCCCTTGCCCTCACCGACAACCTTAATTTCGGCTCGCCGCAGCGCCCTGAAATCATGGCGCAACTCGTTGGTGCGATCCGGGGGATCGGCGAGGCTGCGCGCGCCCTCTCCTTCCCCGTCGTCTCCGGCAACGTCTCCCTTTACAATGAGACGGATGGAACCGCGATCCTCCCCACACCGGCGATTGGCGGGGTGGGCAAGCTGGATATCTCCACGCGCGTCGGCCTTGCGTGGAATGAGGGGGACAGCCTCTTCCTTGTGGGCGGCCATGGCGAGCACCTGGGTGCCTCTCTTTATGTGGAGACGTTTCACGGCAAGATCGCCGGCCCTCCTCCGCCCGTGGACCTTGCCCGGGAGAAGGCGCACGGGGAGTTTGTGCGGGAGGCGATAAGCCAGAGGCTCGTCGCCGCCTGCCATGACGTTTCCTCCGGCGGTCTAGGGATTGCAGCTGCCGAGATGGCACTTGCCAGCGGCGTGGGCGCGACACTCAGCCTGCCGGCATCGCCGCATGTCCTTCTGTTTGCCGAAGACCTGGGTCGCTATATTGTGGCGACATCGTCCCCGGATGCGTTTGTCGAACATGCCATGGCCGCCGGCGTGGGCTTTGCACCACTGGGGCAAGCCGGCGGCGACAGTTTGACGGTGCCGGGGTCGTTCAGTGTACCGTTGAAGACGCTGCGCGAGGCGCACGAGGGCTGGCTGCCAGCCTATATGTCGACACATCGACCAAAGGAGCGCTGAACCCTATGCCCATGCAAGCGCGCGAGATTGAGGCGCTCATCAAAGAGGCCTTTCCCGACGCCACCGTGGAAATCCGCGACCTTGCCGGCGATGGGGATCATTTTGCCGCGACCGTCGTCTCCTCAGCGTTCGCCGGAAAGACCCGCGTGGCCCAGCACAAGATGGTGTACGATGCCTTGAAGGGGCGAATGGGGGGCGAATTGCACGCCCTTGCCCTACAAACTTCTGCGCCGGGCACATAAGTCGCTCGTCAATCCTATCGTTTCCCGTGGGGAGGTTCAGAAATGAGCGCTCAGGACACCATCGACACCGCCGTCAAGTCGCACGACGTTCTCCTGTTCATGAAGGGGACGCCGAATTTCCCCCAATGCGGGTTTTCCGGACAGGTGGTCCAGATTCTCGACTATCTCGGTGTGGACTACGGCTCCGTGAATGTCCTGGAGGATGACGACATCCGCTCGGGCATCAAAGAGTATTCCAACTGGCCGACCATACCCCAGCTCTACGTGAAGGGGGAGTTTGTCGGCGGGTGCGACATCATCCGGGAAATGTTTCAGGCGGGCGAACTGCAGGACCATTTTGCCAGCGCCGGCGTGCCGGTGCGCGACAAGGCTGCCGGCTAAGCGCATTTTCGGCGTGAACGCGGCTTGCGCGCTGCAGCTTTAGGGCCAGTCACCGGCCCGCAGGCGCCCTTCACTGCCGCAGGCGCCCACCACTCCCGCAGGCGCCCATCACTCCCGCAGGCGATAGCCTGTGCGGAATATCCACCAGATGACGGCGAGGCACAGGGCGACGAACAGCGTAATCATGGCGCTGGAGAACCACAGGTTCACGTCCGCCTCGCCGAAGAAGCTCCAGCGATACGTTGAAACCAGGTACACAACCGGGTTGAACAGCGTCACGGTTTGCCAGAACGGCGGCAACATCGAGATGGAGTAGAAGCTGCCGCCCAGGAACACCAGCGGCGTGATGATGAGGAGCGGCACCATCTGCAGCTGTTCAAAGTTCTTCGCCCAAATGCCGATGATGAAGCCGAATAGCGAAAACACGATGCAGGTGATCACCAAGATCACGAACATCATCACGGGCCTATCGATCTGAAGATCCACAAACAGCGTCGCCGTGGCGAGGATGACGAGGCCGATCACCAGCGACTTGGTGGCAGCCGCGCCGACGAAACCGATGGTGATTTCCAAATACGACAGCGGCGCTGACAACAGTTCGTAAATGGACCCGATGAAGCGCGGGAAGAAAATTCCGAAGGCGGCGTTGGACACCGCCTGCGTAAGAATTGTCAGCATCACCAAGCCCGGAACGATGAAGCTCCCGTAGTCGACGCCCTCCACCACGTCGATCCGCGAGCCGATGGCCGCACCAAACACGATGAAGTAGAGCGACGAGGTGATAACAGGCGAGATGAGGGATTGGCCGATGGTGCGCAGACCCCGCAGCATTTCGTGGCGATAAATGGCCCAGACGCCGCGCCAATTCATGCGCCGTCTCCATTGGCCGACCGGACCAGCTCGACAAAAATCTCTTCAAGCGAGCGCTTCTGCGTCTCCACATCGCGCAGCGTGAACCCGGCCGCGGAAAGATCGGCAAGGAGAGCTGCCACCTGCGGCTCATCCTCGTTGTAATTGTAGATGAGGCTGTTGTCCGGCCCCAACTCCAGCCCGTACTTTTCCAAAGCCTCAGGCACCGTGTTCACCGGGGCTGTGAGCATCAGGCGCACCTGCCGCCGTCCGAGGCGCTTCATGAGCGAGGCCTTTTCTTCCACCAGCAGGAGGCGGCCATCGGAAATGACGCCAATGCGGTCGGCAATGGCTTCGGCTTCTTCGATGTAGTGGGTGGTGAGGATTGTCGTGACCCCGTGGGTCTTAAGGTCCGCCACCGTGTCCCACATGTCTTTGCGCAGTTCCACGTCCACGCCCGCGGTCGGCTCGTCCAGGAACAGAATGCGCGGCTCGTGGGCGAGGGCTTTTGCGATGAGGCATCGGCGCTTCATCCCGCCGGAAAGCTCTTTGGTGATGGCGCTTTTCTTGTCCCAGAGGGAGAGCCGCTTCAGCAGCGATTCGATGTAGGCATCGTTTGGCCGGGCTCCGAAGATCCCGCGGGAGTAGCGCACGGTGTCGTACACGCTCTCGAAGGGTTCCAGCACGATCTCCTGCGGGACGAGCCCGATCATGCGGCGGGCGGCGCGGTATTGGTGCACGGTGTCATGGCCATCCACCGCAACGCGGCCCGATGTGGCTCTGACGATGCCGCAGATGATGGAAATCAGCGTTGTCTTTCCCGCGCCGTTGGGGCCGAGCAGCGCCAGGATTTCGCCGCGATGAAGCGAAAGTGAAACATCCTTGAGCGCCGTGTGACCTGAATCGTAGGTTTTGTTGACGTTCTGAACGGTGAGGATGTCGTCGTCCATCGTGCGCTCCGCCGTCGGCAATTCGTGAACTGCCGGAACCGGCCATTCTGAAGGCGAACTGCCCTTCATTTTGAACTTGGACCCGTTCTGGGTTTGATGGCGGACGGCCACAGAGAACGGTATGGATGCGTGCCTTAGCACAAGCCGCCGTGGGCGAAACCCGACGAGCCGCGATGAATTGCCTTTGATCAGCGCTTCCACCTTCGTGCGCTGCACCTATGTCAACCGCCAGGGCTGGAGGGTTCCATGATGGATCGCGTGCGCATCATCGCAACAACGCTTGCGCTATTGCTGGGGTTTGCTGCCGGTGCCGCAACGGCGCAGGACGGATCGAAGACGGCAACAGCCGTGTTTGCCGGCGGCTGCTTCTGGTGCGTGGAATCAGACTTCGACAAGCTGGACGGCGTGCTTGAAACCGTGTCCGGCTACACCGGCGGCACCACCGAGAATCCTACCTATCGTGAGGTGGTCACCGGCGGGACCGGCCATTACGAGGCAGTGCGCATCACCTACGATCCGGAGCGTCTGACCTATCGCCAGATGGTGGATTACCTGCTCCGCCACGTGGACCCCACCGACGCTGGCGGCCAGTTCTGCGACCGCGGCCACAGCTATAAGACCGCAATCTTCACCAGTGACGAAGAAGAGCGCGCAGCGGCGAAGGCTGCACTTGAAGAGGCGGACGCGCTGATCGAAGCGCCGGTGGTCACCCCGGTTCTGGATGCTGCGCCGTTTTACGTCGCTGAGGACTATCACCAGGACTACTACCTGAAGAATCCCCTCCGCTACCGCTACTATCGCCTGTCCTGCGGGCGCGATGCGCGGGTGAAAGAAGTGTGGGGCAGCGCGGACAAAGCGAGCTAACCCGGGCAGCAAAGCGCCGTTAGAGGGTCGTCGAGGCTTGATCTGCGCTGTGCCGGCGGTGCAATCGTAAAGCTTCTCCCTCGACACCCATGAAGCGCATGTGATTGGAGAGAGGGCGCGGCCGAACGTTTCCCGGCGCGCAACGCCCATCCCTCCCGCCCGCGCGACGAGAGCTTTTCGCTGTGAACGGCATTTCCCCCAAGAGCCTCATCGCCGTGTCCATGCACAAGGCGGGGAGTTCGGTCGCGAACCGCATCATTTTGGAATTTGCGAAGGCCAAAGGATACGCCATCGAGCAGATCACGAGCGCTGTCGCCGGATCGGCACGCTCGGAGGAATCGGTGTTCCTGGAGTATGCGCAAAAGCTGAAGCCCGCCGGCGTATACTACGGCATGGCGCGCGGCCCCTATGTGGAGAAGATGCCGGGGATCGACGCGCTGCGGGTCATCGTCCAGGTGCGCGACCCGCGCGATTGCATCACCTCGCTCTACTACTCCTGGCGGGAGAGCCATGTGCTTCCCAGCAACCCGGAAAAGCGCAAGGTTTTTGAAGAACGCCGGGAGAAAGTGGCGTCCACGGACATTGATAGCTTTGCCCGCCAGTCCACCCAGAACTACCGGAACCGGCTGACCATCATCGCCGACATTTTGGCCCGCCACCCGGACTGCCTGCTGTTGACCTACGAGGAGATGGTTGGCGACACGAACGCATGGCTTGACCGGATCGGCGCGTTTTTGGATCAGCCGCTGACGGCGCCGCTGCGCGCAGCCATTGCCAAACACGCCGATTTTGAAGTGGATGGGGAAGACAGCGCCCGCCACAAGCGGCAGGTCGTGCCCGGGGACCACGCGCGCAAACTCCGGCCGGAGACCGTGTCACACCTCACCAAAGCGCTGAAGGCGGAGCTTGAGCGCTTTGGCTACGGGCAATGAGGGGCTGACGTGGCGTCCAGTTCGCGCGAATTCCGCAATGGCGCCGTTGCCGTTCTGCCCATCGTGGGCGCAGTGGCCCCTTTTGCGGTCATGTTTGGGACCATCGCCTCCCAAGCCAACCTGTCCGTCCTCGAAATCACGGTCATGTCGGCGGCCATTTACGCTGGCGCGAGCCAGTTCGTGGCTGTGGATTTGTTCGAACAATCCCTGCCGCTTTGGCTGATCGTGGTTTCAGTCCTCGCGGTAAACTTCCGCCACCTCCTTTATTCGGCGGCCATGACACCGATGGTGCGTGCCCTCACACGGCTCCAGCGCGCGGCGGTGTTCTTCTTCCTGGTGGACCCGCAGTTCGCGGCGTCCGAGGCGCGGGTCGAGAAAGGGCCCGGCTTCACCTTCGCCTGGTACATGGGCTACGCGCTGCCGCTTTATGTGACCTGGGTTGCGCTTTCCGCGGCCGGTGCTGCGGGCGGTCAGCTGATCGGCAACCCGCAGACCTACGGCATCGACATGCTGCTGCCGGTCTACTTCCTGGCACTGGTCATGGGCTTTCGCCGCCGTTCGCGTTGGGGGGCCGTCGTCACCGTGAGCGCGGCGACGGCGCTTCTCGTCTACGCGGCGCCGCAGTGGGGGCTGACGTTTTTGGGCCCGCCCTGGCATGTGACGATCGGGGGGATCGCTGGAATCCTGGTTGCCGTGATCTTGCCGCCGCAGCCGCCCAGACCCTCGCGCGCGGCGCCTGACCTGCAGAACTCGGGCACCGCCCATCCCACCGGAGCATCCGCATCATGAGCGAGGGCTTCCTTTGGGTGGTGTTTTGGTGCGCTGCCGCCACCTATGCCGTGCGCGCCGGGGGCTACCTGGTGCTGTCGCGGTTTTCTACCATCCCGCCAAGGGTGGAGGCGGGGCTGAACGCAGTGCCGGCGGCGGTGATGACTGCACTCGTTGCCCCCTCCTTCATAAGCGGGACGTGGCGTGAGGCGCTGGTGCTGTGTCTCACCGCGCTGTTGTCCTTGCGGGCGCCGTTGCCTGTGGTGGTGTTCACGCCGGTGATCGTGCTGGCTCTGCTGCGCCAGATCTGAGCGCCGCGCCTCGGAGCACGCTGCGGGTGCTTTGCACCGATTGTCCGCTTCCAAGGCTCGGCCGCAGGCCGTAAAGGCGGTGGGAAAGACGCAACGCTAAAGGGGCTACCATGGCGACGAACCTCAAGGTCAATCCGGAACGTTTGTGGTCGACCTTGATGGAAAGCGCAGCGTTTGGGGCGACGCAAAAGGGCGGGATCCGCCGGCTCGCCCTGTCCGACGAAGACAAGATGGTGCGGGACTGGTTCGCCGCGCGCTGCCGGGAAGCGGGCCTCACGGTAAGCGTGGACGGGATCGGCAATATGTTCGCCACCCGCGCCGGCACCGACCCGAAGGCAGACGCCATCGG
>JBCDFB010000033.1:0-13497 GCA_039178655.1 Pseudomonadota bacterium
AAGGGCGCATCTGCGGTTCATGTCGGGTGAGCCTGCGGGCACCATCGTGGTGGATACCCCCGCCCGCCACCTCTACTTCGTGCTGGGCGACGGGACCGCCATCCGCTACGGCGTCGGTGTCGGCCGCGAGGGGTTTACGTGGGAGGGCGTGGAGCGCGTCACGCGCAAAGCCCTCTGGCCGGACTGGAGGCCGCCCGCAGAGATGCGCGAGCGTGAGCCATGGCTCCCCGCCTTCATGCCCGGCGGTCCTGACAATCCCATGGGAGCAGCGGCGCTTTACCTCGGCAACACGCTCTACCGCATCCACGGCACACACCAGGACGAGAGCATCGGCTACGCCGTCTCTTCAGGCTGCATCCGAATGCTGAACGAGGATGTGGAGGATCTTTACGCCCGCGTGCGCACCGGCGCGCGGGTCATCGTTCTCGGCCCCCAAAGCGACCGCCGCGGACTGATTGCTGCCATCAGCGCCTTCTAAGTCGGGTTACCATCTGATCGAAGCATCCGGCGTCCCGCGGCCCAAGACCGAACGCAAACGTTTTGTCCGTAGCGGCTCCACAGGAGCGTGACTGGTCCAGCGATTACGCCCAGATCGCAATTCTGAGCCCCTTGCCGTCCCGCCCTGGCGGATCGGGAAAGGGTTTCGCCGTGCCCTCCATACACCGCAGCGCGATAAGCGCCATGGCCGCCGCATCGACCACATCGGTGAGTGGCAAACCCTTCGGCGGCGTGTCGAAGAGCGCCGCCGGAAGGTCGTGGGCGCGGCAAAGGTCGATGCGGGAGGCGAGAGCGGCGCGGCGGGGCACCCCGCGCACGATCTTGGCGGTGTCCATGGGTCGATTCCCGTTCAGCCGCCAAAACGCCATCTCGGCGTGGACCTCGAACACGTGGGCCTCGTTCTGCGGCGTCAGGACAGCGTCCACCTCCCGCATCTTCGGAAATATGTTGAAGGCCTGCTGGCTGATCTTTCGGGGCGGATCGGAGGTGACGTGCGCCAGGATGCAGGCAGCCTTGTAGCTCTTTGCGTAGACGGCAGCGCGGGAGGGGACGGAGAAGACGGAAGACCTGCGCGGTCCCAAGAGCGGGCGTACCGCCTGCTCAGCCACCCGCCCTGGCCCTCTAATCACGTCCGGCAGGCCGATGGGAATGTCGACGGCGATCGCATCTGCCTGCCCGAGAAGCGGCGCGAAGGTAGGGGCGAAAAAGGCCTGCGCCTGGGCCGGGTCACCATCGGGGATCTTCACCACCGCCCAGCCGTTGGGGCACCCGTCCACCCCTAGAACGCGGGTCAAATGGGCGTCTTCTCGATGCTGGAGGTGTCGGGCGAGGCAAGGGCCGCCTGTACTGCAGACAGGTTGAGCGCGTCCGGCCCGGAGGCTTCAACCGCGGAAAGGGTCGCCGCAGCCGCCGCCGCCACCGCAGCTTCGCGGCTTGCCCCATGGAGCAGGCCTGAGGTGAGAATGGCGCTGAAGAGATCGCCCGTCCCGCGCGCTGCCCTTTGCACCTTGCGGTGTGAAAACGCGCAAGCCACCTCCGCCTCCACGAGCCATGTGGCAAGCGCCCCGTTTGCTGCGACAGCTGATGTCACCACCGATGCTTTGGGTCCGAACCCGCGCGCGGCTTGAAGGTCTGCACCGCCCGAAAGATCCATCAGCTCGTTGCGGTTCGGCGTCGCCACATCCGCCCGCGGCAAAAGGTGCGTAACAATGGCTTCGGCAACGCTGTCCGGCACGTATCGGCCGTTCTCGTCGCCGGTGACAGGGTCCGTCACCACCAGCGCGTCTGGCCGCACTGCGCGCAAGGCGTCAACAAAGCGTGCCGCAGCTTCCACCTGCTCGGCGGTGGCGAAATAGCCGGTCAGCACCCCGTCCACCGCCTCGGCGCGGGTGGCGAGTTCGCCGAGCTGCATGGGCAAGTCGGCCATGATGGTGCGGGTGGAGCGACCCATCCCAGGGTGCCAGGGCATCACCACCGTCGGCACGGACCAAACCGTGTGGCCGCGCCGCTCCAGCGCAAAGCCGATGGCGCGCAAGCCGACGGTGCCCGCCATGACGTGAGAGGAGATGGCGACGACCGTCGGCCCTTTCATGCTGCGCCCCGTTGTTGACAGGGCGGCGCTGGAGGTGGAGGCGGGAGCGATGATGTTGCTGCCGCCTTCGCCATGATCCGCCTGCGCCGCTCCGCCCTTTACGTTCCGGCGAGCAATCTGCGCGCCCTCGACAAGGCGCGGACTTTGCCTGCCGACGTCGTGATAGTCGACCTTGAAGACGCCGTGGCGCCGCATGACAAGGATGCAGCGAGGCGGAACCTCGCTCGGCTAGGTAAATTCCCCGGCGAAACTGCGGTGCGCATCAACGCCGCCGATACCCCGTGGCATGGGGCCGACATTGAGGCGGTCATCGCGCTCCGCCCTAACGCAGTCGTGCTCCCCAAGGTCCTGAGCGCGGCGGACGTGGAGCGCTGCGGCGAACGCACAGACATCACCATCTGGCCGATGATGGAGACGGCACGGGCCGTTTTGGCGGCATACCCCATTGCATGCGCCGCGGCGAAGACCGGCCCGTCAGCGCTCATCATGGGCACCAACGATTTGGCGGCGGAGTTGCGGGTTGACCTTAGTGCTGACCGCGCACCTATGAGCGACGCACTGTCCGGCTGCGTTCTGGCCGCGCGCGCTGCCGGAGTGGACATCATTGATGGCGTCACCAACGACGTGCGCGACGACGCGCGGCTGGAGGCGGAGGTTGAGGAGGGGGTGCGCATCGGTATGGACGGCAAAAGTGTGATCCACCCAAGACAGATCCCCATCGTGAACCAGGCCTTCTCCCCCGACGCTGGCGCTGTCGCGGCGGCGAAACGGGTCAAGGATGCGGTGACCGCCGCCGGCGGCGGGGTCGCGGTGCTGGACGGCAGGATGGTTGAGGCGCTGCACGCGCGGGCAGCGGAGCGCACGCTTGCCATGGCCGAAGCGATTGCGTGGAGGGCAAAAGCATGAGCGAAGCGAATGCGCGAGGAATGAAGGCATGAGCGGTGAGGTGCTCGCCAGTGACTGCCTGACGGTGGTCACCTGGAACATCAACTCCATCCGCGCGCGGATCGACACGTTCGGCAAAATGGTCCGCAAGGTGAAGCCGGACGTGATCCTGCTCCAGGAGACCCGGTGCGAGAATGGCTCGTTCCCCCGCACCACCATGAAGCGGCGCGGGTATCGCCACACGGCGCTCAATGGGCGGGGTGGCCACCACGGAGTTGCGATCCTCTCAAAGCTGCCGCTCGGCGACGTGTCGGTTGACGTAATCGGGGGCATTGACCAGCCGCGCCACATCTCCGCAGTGGTGGACTGGCACGGCCCGGTGCGCCTCCACTCGCTCTACATCCCCTCCGGCGGTGACGAGCCGGACCCGAACATCAATGACAAATTCCGCGACAAGCTGGCCTTTTTGGATGGGCTTAGCGGTTGGGGTGCGGGCCAGGCGAAGGAGCCGGCGCTGCTGACCGGCGATTTCAACGTTGCGCCCTACGAAAGCGATGTGTGGTCTCACCGCCAGCTCTTGGATGTGGTGAGCCATACGCCCCAAGAGACTGAGCGCCTTGAAACAGCGCGCGCGAACGGGCGGTGGGTGGATGTGGTGCGGCGCGACCGGCCTGAGCCGGAACCCATCTTCACCTGGTGGAGCTACCGCAACAAAACCTGGCCGGGCAGCAACCGCGGCCGACGGCTTGACCATGTGTGGGCCTCACCCGCCGTCGCAGAGCGGGTGACGGTGGATGTCCTCACCGAAGCGCGCGGATGGGAAAAGGCGTCGGACCATGTGCCGCTCATTGCGCGCATCGCCGCCCGCTGAGCTGCCCTAAGCTTCATCTGCCAGGGCGCGCACCTTCTCCAAAAGCGCCCGCTCAACCATTGCCGGACCGCCCGCTGCACGCTTCTTGTGTCGCCTCTGGCCGGGCACACGCACACCGGGTTCAGCGGCAAGGCGCTCGACCCAGGCCGCCGAACGGGCAATTGCCTCCGCCCCCCCAAGGGCACGGGGCGAGATGGCGAGGATGAAGACACCGCCAAGGGGCAGCCCAGTGGGGTCCGCCCGGATGGCATTCTCGTCGCTGAACACGTCGCCGATGAGGCCGGCGGCGAGAAGCTCAACCATCAGTGCGATGGCCGACCCCTTGTGGGCGCCGAAGGGAAGCTGCGCGCCATCCAAAATGGCGGCCGGGTCGCTGGTCGGCTCCCCGTAGCGGTCAATGCCGACCGCTTCGCCAACCTGTCGCCCGTCCCGGCCGGCAAGCATGATGTCCCCGCGCGCCATGGCGGAGGTCGCAAAGTCAAACACCACAGGCGTGCTGCCGGTGGGGTAGGCAAAGGCGATGGGGTTGGTGCCGAAAAAGGGCCGCGTTCCGCCGAAGGGGGCAAGGTAGGGGTAATTGGCGGTTGCGGCGAAGGCGGCGAGCCCGCGCTCGCAAAGCCACTCCACCTCCGGCCACATGGCGGCGAAGTGCACCGTGTTTCTGAGGGCCAGCGCGGCGACCCCCAATTCCTCCGCCTTCTGCGCCAGCGCTGGCAGGGCGACCGCGTAGGCGACCGGCGCCGCGCCGCCATCCCCGTCAACCACCACAGATGCGCCGGCCGCCGAGACGACCGAGGGCACCGCTTTGCCGTTCACCTCACCTTTGCGCAGCCCATTGCAGTATCCAGGCAGACGGAAGAGGCCATGGGATTCGCTGCCGTCCCGCTCTGCCGCAGCAATATTTTGCGCAACGGCGGCGGCGTTTGCGGCATCTGCGCCGGCGTTGGTCAGCGCCCGCTCTGCAAGGCGCAAAACCTCGCCCAGGTCGACCGGCTCGCGTGGCACTTCGGGGCCGGCGGCGAGCGCTGCAAGTCGAAGGCCCGCGATTTTGTGCACCTCGTTAAGGGCCGTGCCGAATTCTTCCTCCGGCGTGCCCTCAACGCGCTGTCGGAAGCGCTTCAAAATGGTCGGGCGGTCGAGCCCCTTCACGGCGATGATGAAGGGGAAGCCGAAACGCTCCTTGTACGTCTCGTTGAGGGAGGAAAACTCGGCAAACTCTTCAGGCGAGCAGGCATTGAGGCCTGCACCCTCCTGCTCCGCAGTGGAGTGGGCGGTGAGCGCCGTTCCAAGCCGTCCGGCAAGGTCTGGATGGGCGCGCAGAAGCGTCAACTGCGCGTCGTGTCCGGCACGGTCGACTATCCGGCGGAAAACCGGGGCAACGTCCGCCCCATTGCCAATCCCGCCGTCATAGGCGCGCTCGGCAACCCACTGGCTGTGCTCGTAAACCGCACCGTAGCGGGCGAGAAACTCCTGTCGTTTCATTGCGCGCCACCGCAAAACTGGTGGAGTTCTAGATTGGCATGCATGACGGTGCCCGCTGGTATAGAAAGCCTTCCGGCGCAGTAGGCGCCATGCCGGCGCAACTTGGCAACGCTTGTGCAGGGCGCCGGCTGAGCACCGCATCGGGGCAGGCGGCGCGACGCGGTGTCCGGTGTATTGGGGGCGAGCGATGCAGGAGTTCTTGAGTCTGTTTCTGCGATGGGCGCACGTGGTTGCCGCCATCTCGTGGATCGGCTCGTCCTTCTACTTCATGTGGCTCGACGCGACGCTCAAGCGCCGGGTTTCCATGCCCGAAGGCGTGAAGGGCGAGAATTGGACCGTCCACGGCGGCGGCTTCTACCATACGCAAAAGTACATGGTCGCCCCGGCCCAAATGCCGAAGGATCTCCACTGGTTCAAATGGGAATCCTACGCCACGTGGATGACCGGCGCAGCGCTCCTTGCCGTCGTCTACTACTGGAATGCTGAGCTTTATCTGCTTGACCCGTCGAAGGCCAATCTTGCGCCGTGGCAGGGCATCGCGATATCCGCGGCCGGCCTCATCGGCGGCTGGTTCGCCTACGATGCGCTTTGCAAGTCGCCCCTTGCGAAGCGCCCTGCACTCCTTTTTGCGCTCCTTTTCGCGCTGATCACGGCGTGCGCCTATGCCTATGGCCTCATCTTCTCCGGTCGCGCGGCCTTCCTGCAGACGGGCGCGATGATTGCGACCGCCATGTCCGGCAATGTCTTCCTGGTGATCATCCCCAACCAAAAGGTAGTGGTTGCCGACCTCCAAGCGGGGCGAACGCCGGCGGCGAAGTACGGCGAGATTGCCAAGCTGAGGTCCACCCACAACAACTATCTGACGCTGCCGGTCATCTTCCTGATGCTGTCGAACCACTATCCGGCGACATTCTCCCACCCCAACGCATGGGCCATCGTGGCGATGGCGCTGTTCCTGGGCGGGATCGTGCGCCACTGGTTCAACACCTATGAGACCGGTGCAAGCGGTATGCGGATCGCCTGGCAATGGCCGGCCGCAGCCGCCCTCGCGGTGGTGATGAGCCTCTACGCCATGGCGCCCCCAGGTGTTGCGACCGTGGAGACCGCGGAAGCCTCCGCCGTGGAAGGCGACTTCAACACGGTGCTTGAGCCCTTGGCCTTTGAGATTGTGGAGGCGCGGTGCGTGACCTGCCACGCCGCCGAACCGTCCTGGCCCGGCATGGTCGTTGCCGCGGCGGGCGTTCAGCTCCATACGGTCGAACTCATGCGCCGCAACGCAGCCGGTATCCTCGCCCAATCGGTGATGACCCACGCCATGCCGCTCGGCAACGTAACGCAAATGACCGAGGAGGAGCGCGCCGCCCTCAAAGCCTGGGCGGCGGGCTCCTAGGTGCCTTTTTCGGGCGCCGGCGCCAGCGATAGGAGCTGCGCGGCAACCGATGCAGCAATCACCGCAGGCGCCTTGCCGGTGATAGACGGCAGCCCGATGGGGCAGACGAGCCCGTCCGCAGAAATCCCCCGTTCGCGCAGCCGCCGTGCAAAGGTTGCGCGCTTCGTCGCCGAACCAATCAGCCCGCAAAACTTGTGTTTGCGCGACAGGACAGCGGCCACAATCTCAAGATCCAGCGCGTGGCTGTGGGTCATGATAAGGTGGGCCGCATCGTCGGGTGCCTCACTGACGGCAGCTTCGGGGATGGCAAGGCGCCTGCACGGGATGTCGTCCGGCGTCGGGTTCTCCTCCGCCCGCCGCGCGTCGATCCAGGTAAGGTCAAACGGCAGGTCTTTCAGCGCGCGGGCGAGGGCGACGCCCACATGGCCGGCGCCGTAGAGCATGACGGGTACGCCTGAGCGCTCGCGCAGAACCAGCCCGTCGCCAAGGTCGAGCGTGTCTGATGGTGGGCCTTCGAGCCGCACAATGGTGATGAGCATCCGCCCGCCGCAGCATTGGTCGATCTCCGGCCCCAGCGCGATGTCGAGGCTGGATTGCGAAATACCTGTGGCCAGAAGCTCCCGAGCGGCCTCAATGGCGCGATACTCTGACTGTCCGCCCCCGATGGTGCCGACCGTCTTCTCCGCCGTCACAGCCATAAATGTGCCGCTTTCCCGAGGCGCCGAGCCTAGGGTCCGCGCGACGGCCACTACGGCAACCGGGCCCTCCGCCGCGAGGGTCCGCAGGATGGGCAGCGTCGCGTCCGACACCTTTCAGAACGGCGCGATGGCAGCGAGCACGCGCTCCGGCGTCGCGGGGGCGGGGAGGTGATGGAAGGATGTCTCCCCACGGTCAGCGCGCGCGGCAGCAACGGCCGCGCCGATGGCCTGGTGCGCTGAGATCGCAAGCATGAAGGGCGGCTCGCCCACTGCCTTGGAGCGCCGCACGGTCAGCTCCCGGTTCATGCCGCGCGCCCAGATCGCAATGCGCATGTCAGGCGCGCGGTCAGACGCGCAGGGGACTTTGTAGGTTGACGGTGCGTGGGTCTTCAGCCGGCCCTCGCTGTCCCACACCAGCTCTTCGGTGATGAGCCAGCCCGCCCCTTGTGCGAACCCGCCCTCGATCTGCCCGAGGTCCACAGCCGGATTGAGCGACTTCCCGCAGTCGTGGACAATGTCCACGCGGGTGAGGCGGCTCTCGCCGGTCAGCGTGTCCACCGCAGCTTCGGTTACCGCCGCGCCGTACGCGAAATAGTAGAACGGCCGACCCCTCGCAGCGTCACGGTCCCAGTGGATTTTCGGCGTTGCGTAGAACCCGCTGGAGGAGAGTGAAACGCGCGCCATCCAAGCGTCCAAACAAACCTTGGCAAACGGGTCGGCGCGCGGACCGGCGAGAACATAACCGCCCTCGAACCGCACACTGTCGGCCGCAACGCCTGCCCGCGCGGCAGCGAACTCGGCGAGGCGTCGTCGGATGTGGCCGCACGCGTCGAGCGCTGCCATGGCGTTCATATCCGCGCCGGACGAAGCCGCGGTGGGCGCGGTGTTGGGCACCTTGTCGGTCCGCGTTGCGGTTACTTTGACGGCGCCGACCTGCAGGCCAAAGGCGTCCGCAACCACCTGCGCCACCTTGATGTAGACGCCCTGGCCCATCTCGATGCCGCCATGGTTCACCATGACTGACCCGTCCTTATAGACATGGACGAGCGCGCCCGCCTGGTTGAGGAAGGTGGTGGTGAACGAGATGCCGAACTTCACCGGCGTCAGCGCGATCCCGCGCTTGATGATGGGCGAGTTTGCGTTGAAGGCATCGACCGCCGCGCGGCGGGACGCGTAGTCGGCGCTGGCGGCCACATCCTCAACCACCTCGTCTATCACGCTGTCGTCCACCACCATGTGGTAGTGCGTGGTACGTGCTTCGGACGGGGCGCTCGCCTGGTAGAAGTTGCGGCGGCGCACGGTCAGCGGGTCAAGCCCGGTCTCGTGGGCCACGTGTTCCACCACCCGCTCGATCCCCACCATACCCTGGGGGCCGCCGAACCCGCGGAAGGCCGTGTTGGAGCACGTGTTCGTGCGCCAGCGGTGGGAGATCACCTCAAGCGCGGGGATAAAGTAAGCGTTGTCGGCGTGGAACATGGCGCGGTCGCAGATGGCCCGTGAGAGATCCAGCGACCAGCCGCATCGCGAATGCTGGACGAACCGCACACCATGGAGCCGGCCCGTCGCATCAAAGCCTGCTTCATACTCAACGACGAAGTCGTGCCGCTTGCCGGTGATGATGAACTCGTCGTCCCGGTCGAACCGCACCTTCGTGGGACGCCCCGTGAGCCGCGCGGCAAGGGCGGCTACGGCGGCCGGCAGGTTGCCCTGGCTCTCCTTGCCGCCAAAGCCGCCGCCGAGCCGGCGCACCTCAACGGTCACCGCGTGGTTGGGCACACCCAGCACCCGCGCAACCACCTCCTGGCATTCCGATGGATGCTGGTTGGAGGAGACCACGAACATCTCATCGTCCTCGCCCGGTGTGGCGACGGCGATTTGACCCTCCAGCGCGAAATGCTCCTGCCCGCCAATCTCGATAGAGCCAGACACGCGGCGCGGCGCGTCTGCGATGGCCGCTGCAGCGTCCCCACGCGCCATCCGGTAGCTCTCGTCAACCTTCGTGCCGGCCGCGATGGCATCGGCAATGGTGACCACCGGCGTTTCGGCAAAGGTCTCGTAGATGGCTTTTTTGGCGGCGATGCGGGCGGCGCGGCGGTCTGCGGCAAGCACCGCAAAGAGCGGCTGACCGTGGAAGTTCACCCGCGCTTCACCGCCCACAAGGGCAAGCATCGGCTCGTCATGGGCGACGGGGCCCACGTCGTTCTCCCCCGGCACATCCTCGCCAGTGAGGACAGCAAGCACTCCGTCAGACGCATGCACCGCGGAAAGGTCAGCGCGGACGGTGCCGGCGGCAATGTCGCAATAGCCGATGACCGCGTGGATGAGCGCCGTCGGCTCGGCGATATCGTCGGCGTAGATCGCCTCGCCGGTGACGTGCTTGTGCCCGCTGTCGTGGGGGATGGGTGTGTGGCTGACGGAGGGCGGCCGCACGGGTGCCGGCGACCCGGCGTCGTGCCCCGGTTGAGGGTCCGGTGCGAGGGGGTGGAAGACGTCTTCCATCCCTCAGGCCGCCTTCTCAAGCGCAGGCCCGGTAAGACGTGTCTGCGCTGACCGGGACGTCCGTTCTGCATGATCGCGGACAAGGAGGTTCTTCGCCACCGTCATGCGGTAGGCGGCGGATGCCCTGAGGTCGGAAATGGGCTGAAAGTCCTGCTCCAGAGCAGCCGAAGCCGCCTTCACTGCATGGGGCGTGTACTCCTCACCTATCAGCGCAGCCTCGGCGTGACGGGCGCGCTTGGGCGTCGCCGCCATGCCGCCGAACGCGATTCCGGCGGACCGAACGATGCCGTCTTTCAGGTCCAGCGAAAAGGCGCCCAGCACCGCGGTGATGTCGCTGTCAAAACGCTTGGAGACCTTGTGGCAGGACAGTGAGCTGAGCCCCGCAAGCGGAATGGCGACGCTGCGCACATATTCGCCCGGCCGGCGGTCCTGCTTGCCGTAGCCGATGAAGAAATCCTCCAGCGGGAGGCAGCGCACGTCGTCGCGGTGGCGCAGGGTGAGTGTTGCGCCCGCAGCGATCAGCGCGGGCGGCAAGTCGCCAATGGGTGAGCCGTTGGCAATGTTTCCGCCCACCGTCCCCGCTTGGCGCACCTGAAGGCCCGCAAAGCGGCGCAAAAGCTCAGCAAGCTGCGCGGAGTAAGCAGCGACGACCCGGTGGAACTCATCGTGGGTTGTTGCCGCGCCCACCACCAGTTGGTCGCCCTCCGTCCGCACGCCGGAAAGCGCCGCAACGCGATTGATGAGAATTGCGACGCCCGGGTCGTAGAGCGACTTGGTGATCCACAAGCCGACGTCCGTCGCGCCGGCGATGATCCGCGCACCGGGATTGTCAGCGACTGCGTGGGCAAAGGTGTCCTCGTCCACCGGCGCGATGGTCCGGTGCTCACCGCTGACGCAATCGAGCGGGCCGATCCCGCGAAGCGCATTCGCCGTCTCCCGGTCCTGCGCCTCGTCGTGCAACAGGTCCGCTTGGGGCGCGCTGGCGGCTCCGGCGCTCAGGATGGGGCCATAACCGGTGCAGCGGCAAAGGTTGCCCGCAAGGCGGTCTTCCAGCGCCTGGCGATGGGTGGGGGCGTTCTTCGGCCGCGCGAAGAGGCTCATCACAAAGCCTGGCGTGCAAAACCCGCACTGGGAGGCATGCTGTTCGGCCATGGCGGTCTGAATCGGATGCCGGCCGGAGGGGGACGCGTTGGCGATGCCTTCCACGGTGGTGACGGATGCGCCGTGAGCCATCGCAAGGGGCATAATGCAGGCGTTGAGGGCGCGGGTCTCCAACCCTTCACCGGCGCTCTCCGGCCGGGACACGGCAACCGTGCACGCCCCGCAGTCCCCTTCCGCGCAGCCTTCCTTGGTTCCGGTGAGCCCCCGCCCGCGCAGCCATTCAAGCAGGGTGAGCGTCGGCGGCACATCGGCGACCACCACCTGCGCGCCGTTGAGCATCAACCTGACTGCCGGCTCGCTCATCGCCTCAACTCCCCCGGTACGTTGAGTAACCGTAGGGCGAGACCAGCAGAGGCACATGGTAGTGCCCCTCCCGGTCGCAGATGCCGAAGGCGACGGCGACGATGTCGAGGAAAGCCGGGTCCGGCAGCGTCACACCAAGGTGGCGGAAATAGTCACCCACCGCGAATTCCAGCACGTAGCGGCTGGGGACGAACGCGTCGCCTGAAAGGATCGGCTCGTCCAGCCGACCGTCGGCGTTGGTGGTGGCGCGCACCAACTCGTCACCGGCAGCCGTGCACAGGGTCACTGCGACGCCGGCGGCGGGCGTCCCGTGGGCTGTATCCAAAACATGGGTCGTTAGCCGTCCACTCACTGCTCGCCCCGTGACCGCTTTTGCCGACGGACTCCGCCAGAACGCTTCAGGTTCTGGCAAGGACCATGCCGCCGCTGCGACCACTTTCCGCGCAGGAGGAAGAACGTCAAGTGGAGCAACCGTTGGCGGCCAGCGGATCCTAAGTGCCGAACACCACCGAATGCATGATGCGACCGGGCACGAATGTGAAAAGCCCTGTCACCACCAACGCGAATACAAAAAGCATGGTCATGGAGCGTCCATGGCCCTCACGATTGCCGGAAAAGACTGCCGCAACGCCATAAAACAGCCCAATGAGGGTGACCGGGATAAGGGTGTGGATCCAGCTATAACTCCCGTCCGCAGACCTCGTGATGAAGAGGCCCGACAGCGCAACGTACCCAAGCGCGATGACGAACAAGGTGCCGCGCAAAACATGCCAACGGCCGCGTTTTGCCGAAAACAGCTGCCAGACGCCGAGCCCGGTCGCCGCGATTGCCGCAATGGCATGGCCCGGAATGGGCGGGACTGCTTGGAGCAAAATCTCCGGGTGCATCGGCATTGTTCGTCTGACGTTTAAACCGCCAGACAACTAAGCTCTTCTGTTCGGGCTGGGAAAGTGCTTTAAGGTCGCCGAGTGCGCTACGCGATCTACCTGAGTCCAACCCATGGCAGCGCGCTCGAGCAATGCGCCGCGCGGTGGCTTGGCCGATCAGCCTTCGGCGGCCCAGTGGTGCCGCCGGAAGCGCCCGCGGCGGCGATACCCACAACCCCTGCACGCTACGGCTTTCACGCAACGATGCGCGCGCCCTTTCGTCTTGCGCACGGCGCGACCGAAGAGGCCTTGTGCGCCCATTTTGAGCGCTTTGCCGCCGAGCACGGAGAGATTGCGGTAGAGCTCGCCGTCGCGCGCCTGGGCCCTTTTTTCGCGCTTACCGCGCCGCAGGATGCGCGCCTTCCCCACCTCCATCGCCTGACCCTCAAAGCCTTTGAGCCGTTCCGTGCCCCGCTGAGCGAGGAAGAGCGCTCAAGGCGCAAGCCGCACACCCTCAACGCGCGGGCGCTGGAATTGCTGGATGCGTGGGGCTATCCGCATGTCCTCGACAATTTTCAGTTCCATATGACGTTGTCTGGCCCTGTTGCCGTGGCCGATCAGCCAGCGGTAAGAAGCGCTGCAACCCAATTCTTTCAGGACGTGTGCGCATCGCCTCAGCGCCTACGCTTTGCACTGTTTGTGGAGCGTACTGCGGGAGGCCCCTTCTCGGTCCTGTCGATGCAATGAAAGGGACGCCGGGTGCCGGTATTCTCAAACGCCACCATCGTCCTGCCCGACAGCGTCATCAAAGGACACATGAGCGTCAGCGACGGCCGCATCGCCGACGTGCAGGATGGCGCCGCGGCCGGGGAGGATTTTGAAGGCGACTTCCTGATCCCCGGCCTCGTAGAACTCCATACCGATCATCTGGAGACCCATGTCGCGCCACGCCCACGGGTGCGCTGGAACCTCACAGCGGCCGTCCAGGCCCACGACGCGCAGATGACTGCGTCCGGCATCACCACAGTGTTCGATGCTTTGCGGGTGGGCAGCGACGGGGATGGTGAACTTGCCTCACTGGATGGCCGGCAAATCGGCGAAGCGGTGCTGGCAGCCCAGGCAGAGGGGCGGCTAAGGGCCAATCACAAGTTCCACCTCAGATGCGAGGTGTCGAACGAAGCCGCTCTGCCAGGCTACGAATTGTTCGAGGATCTGGACGGCGTCCGTCTCATCTCGCTGATGGATCACACGCC